>NZ_JAAUVO010000006.1:0-227678 GCF_012030385.1 Microbacterium sp. B19(2022) | reverse complement strand
TTCGTGATGTCCCTCTACTCCTCCTCTGTGTTTTTCGACCATTAGTCGGCTTTTTTTTTTTTTCTGAAGTCTCGTGGGCTCGGTGGCAGACACGTGATTCTCCTTGCGCGGTAGGGCCCGCGGGAGGCGGAAAGGACGAGGCTCAGCCTAGTACGCCCCGCGCGGCCCCGCCGGACTCGCGTGATGCGCCGTCTCACATGGCTGTTATCGAGTTGTGAGGAGAACGTTCGATCCGCGTAACACCGGCCCGGCCTTTCGCGAAACACCGCGTCTCTATCGTCGAGTCCACGGACAGAGGAGGGCTCGTGATCGTTCGGGAGAGCACATCGTCGGATGTCGTGGTGGTGGGGGCGGGAATGGTCGCGCACCGATTCGTCGAGAGCCTGCTCCGCGGCGAAGGCTCGGTGCCGACCGTCACCGTCATCGGCGAGGAGGCGCGCGCCCCGTACGACCGTGTCGGTCTGACCTCGTTCTTCACCGGAGCGAGCGCCGACGACCTCGCACTCGACCCGCAGACCCTCCAGGAAGACCGGGTGCGCTTCATCGGCGACGATCGCGTCACCGGGATCGATCGGGCGCATCGATCGGTGCGCACCCGCTCGGGTGCGGTCCACGCCTACGGGACACTCGTTCTCGCGACCGGCTCCTACGCCATGCGGCCGGCCGTCGACGGCGCTGACCTTCCCGGCTGCTTCGTCTATCGGACCCTCGACGATGTCGCCGCGATCGATGAGTTCGTCCAGCGCCGCGCCGCCGCGCTGGGCCGTCCGTTGCGCGGGACGGTGATCGGCGGCGGACTGTTGGGCCTCGAGGCGGCCGGCGCGTTGCAGGGTCTCGACGTCGAGTGCACGGTGGTGCAGTCGTCGGACCGGCTCATGTCCGCCCAGCTCGACCTCGCCGGCGGCACGATCCTGCGTCGCCTCATCGAATCGAAGGGCATCGATGTGCGGACGGGAACCCGGACCACACGGATCGACCCGGATGCCTCCGGCTCCGTCGCGGCACTGCAGTTCCAGGACGGCAGTATGCAGGGAACGGACATCGTCATCTTCACCGTCGGCGTGCGCCCGCAGGACTCGCTGGCACGCGTCGCCGATCTCGCCGTGCACCCCAGCGGTGGCGTCCTGATCGATTCGAGGTGCCGCACCGCCGACGACGACATCCTCGCGATCGGCGAGGTCGCCAATTTCGAAGGACGCTCCGTCGGACTCGTGGCCCCCGGATACGCCATGGCGGAGGTGGCGGCCACTCGGCTTCTCGGCGGCGATGCGACCTTCCCCGGTTACGACGACTCGGCGAAGCTGAAACTCTCCGGTGTCGATGTGGCGAGCTTCGGAGACGCCTTCGCGACCACGCCGAATGCCCTGGACGTCGTCTACACCGACCCGGTCAACGGCGTCTACAAGAAGCTCGTCCTCTCCGACGACGCGAAGACCCTGCTCGGTGGCATCCTCGTCGGCGATGCCTCGGCCTACGGATCTCTCCGTCCCCTGGTGGGTGCCGCGCTGGGCGCCGACCCCGCCGCCTACCTGATGCCGGAGGGCGGCACGACGCTTCCCGACAACGAGCTTCCGGCTGAGGCGGTCGTCTGCTCGTGCTCGAATGTGACGGCCGGACGCATCCGGGAGGCTGTCCACGCCGAAGGGTGCACAGACGCCTCGGCCGTGAAGGCGTGCACCAAGGCGGGCGCCACCTGCGGTTCCTGCATCTTCGCGGTCAAGAAGATCGTCGGCCAAGAGCTGACCAAGCTCGGTCAGACGACCTCCGACGCCCTGTGCGAGCACTTCTCGATGTCGCGCCGCCAACTCTTCGACGCGGTACGGGTGTCGGAACTCACGACGTTCAGCGCGATCATCGCCCGTTTCGGCACCGGGCGCGGCTGCGACATCTGCAAGCCGGCTCTCGCCAGCATCCTGTCCGTCCTCGTCGGAGCGCACGTGCTCGACGGCGAGAACGCTGCTCTGCAGGACACCAACGACCATGTGATGGCCAACATGCAGAAGGACGGCACGTACTCGGTGGTGCCGCGGATGCCCGGCGGTGAGGTCACTCCCGCGGGGCTGATCGCGATCGGGAACATCGCCGAGACCTACGGCCTGTACACGAAGATCACCGGAGGGCAGCGGATCGATATGTTCGGCGCCCGCCTCGAGCAGCTGCCGCAGATCTGGCAGCGTCTGGTCGACGCCGGCTTCGAGTCGGGACAGGCGTACGGCAAGGCGCTGCGCACCGTGAAGTCGTGCGTCGGCTCCACCTGGTGCCGCTACGGCGTGCTGGATGCCGTCGGTATGGCCGTGCGCCTCGAGCTCCGCTATCGGGGGCTGCGGGCGCCGCACAAGCTCAAGGTCGGCGTGTCCGGCTGCGCGCGCGAGTGTGCGGAGGCCCGGTCGAAAGATGTCGGTGTGATCGCCACCGAGACGGGGTGGAACATGTACGTCGGCGGCAACGGCGGCTTCTCGCCGCGCCACGCGGAGCTGCTCGCCGCCGACCTCGACGACGAGGGCCTCATCCGCGCGATCGACCGCTTCTTCATGTACTACATCCGCACGGCGGACCGCCTCCAGCGCACGGCAGGGTGGTGCGCCGAGCTCGACGGCGGGCTGGACGGTCTCCGCGAGGTGATCTTCGACGACAGCCTCGGCATCTGCGATGACCTCGACACGGCCATGAGCGTGCACGTCGATCGTTATGAGGACGAGTGGGCGGCGACCCTGCGTGACCCGGTGAAGCTGCGGCGCTTCGAGTCCTTCGTAAATGCGACCGACACCCCTGACCCTTCTCTGGCCTACGTGTCCGAGCGCGGTCAGGTGCGGCCGGCGACGACGGAGGAACGATCGGACGCGAGCGTCATGATCGCCGGCACGACTCTGGAGGTGCGACGATGACGCTCAGTGCTGACACCGGAACGCGCGTTCGTGTGTGCGCCCTCAGCGACCTCGAGGTGGAGCGAGGCAGGGCGGCGCTGTTCGGCACCGTACAGATCGCGCTCTTCCTCCTCGCCGATGGCTCGGTGCACGCGGTGTCCAATCTCGATCCCTACAGCGGCGCCCATGTGATGTCGCGAGGGATCGTGGGCACGCGGGGCGATGTGCCGACGCTGGCCTCGCCGATGCACAAGCAGGTCTTCGACCTGCGCACGGGCGAATGCCTCGACACCCAGGGCAAGGCCCCGGCGACGCTGCGGGTCTGGGACGTGACCGCGCGAGACGGTCAGATCGAGCTGAACATCGAGGAGATCCGATGACGGTCATGTTGGGTGTCGACCTCACTGGACGCGACGTGCTGCTGGTGGGTGGTGGCGCAGTCGCGGCGAAGAGGATCCGCCGGTTCCTCGATGAAGGGGCGCGAGTGCGGATCGTCGCCCCCGTCCTGCATCCGGACACCGCGCGGCTGGTCGAGCTGCACGGTCTCGTCTGGCGCGCCGGTCGCTTCCGCGGATCGGATCTCGCCGGGGCGTGGCTCGTACACGCGGCCACCGGCGACGCCCGCGTCGACCGCGATGTCGCGGAGCGCTGCGAGCGCGCGCGGATCCTCTGCATCAATGCATCCGACGGCGCCCATGGGTCGACCAGGCTCACCGCACAGGCCGAGATCGGCGACGTGACCGTCGCGGTGACCAGTACGGTCGGTGCGGACCCGCGTCGGTCGGTCGCCGTGCGGGATGGGATCGTGGACCTCGTGGGCGACGGCCGCCTACCCCTGCGGCGGCGCCGTGCCGGTCGGAGCGGACGCGTCGACCTGGTGGGAGGCGGACCGGGGCCTGTGGACCTGATGACGGTGCGCGCCCGGCGCCTGATCGCCGAAGCGGACGTCGTCGTGACCGACCGGCTGGGGCCCGCGGCGGAGATCGTCCGCGGGCTCGATCCCGACGTCGAGGTGATCGACGTGGGGAAGCTTCCCGGGCGGCACCCCGTGCCGCAGGACGAGATCAACCGGATCATCGTGGCGCGGGCAGCCGAGGGGCGACGCGTCGTCCGGCTCAAGGGCGGGGACCCGTTCGTCTTCGGACGCGGCGGCGAGGAGATGCAGGCATGTCTCGCCGCGGGCATACCCGTCGACGTCACCCCGGGGATCTCGAGCGCGATCGCCGTTCCGCAGGCGGCCGGCATCCCCGTCACACATCGAGGCACGGCCGCGGCTTTCCACGTCGTGAACGGTCAGGGTGCGATCGGCGAGGGCACGCTCGCGGCGTTGGCCGACCCGACGGTGACTACGGTGATCCTGATGGGCGTGGCCGCCCTCGAACGTCTGGTCACCGTGGCACTCGCGCACGGTGTGCGGGCCGATCGGCCGATGGCTTTCGTCGAGAGCGGCCAGACGGCGCAGCAGCGGACGACGCGGACCACGCTCGGCCAGGCCGTCGCCGATGCGCGGGCCGTCGGTCTGCGCAATCCGGCGGTCATCGTGATCGGCGAGGTCGCGAGCGCGGGGCTGCTGCTCCCGACATCGGAATCGATCGGGGCTGTCCTGGCGTGACGATCCGTGCTCCACTGACTCCGGTCCTGGCCGGATGCACCATCGTCGTGGCCGCTGACAGGCGGTCCGGCGATCTCGTCTCGGCTCTCGAGCGACGCGGAGGCCAGGTCTACCGCGCGCCCGCCCTGAGCATCATCCCCAATGAAGACGATGAGGTGCTCATCGCCCGCACCCGCGATCTCATCGCGTCGCCTCCTGACATCGTGATCGTGACGACCGGCGTGGGTTTCCGCGGGTGGATCGATGCCGCGCACGAGAACGACCTGGCCGAAGACCTCACGGGCGCGCTGGCCGGGGCGCAGTTCATCGCGCGAGGACCCAAGGCGCACGGGGCCATCCAGCAGGCGGGCTTCGTGGCCGATTGGGTGGCCGAGTCCGAGACCTCCGCAGAAGTGGGGGAGTACCTCGCCGCCGAAGGGGTGGCCGGGCGGCGCATCGCGATCCAGCATCATGGAGCGGGCGCCGACGGGCTCGACACCCTTCTGTCGGGGCTGGGAGCGGACGTGGTCAGTATCACCGTGTATCGCTGGGGGCCGCCGCCGGACCCTCAGATCGTGCGCCGCTCCGTCGTGCAGGCGGGAGCTGGTGAAGTGGACGCCGTGCTCTTCACCTCCGCACCCGGTGCCGCCGAGTGGGTGAGGACGGCCGTCCGTGCCGACGCGCTCGAGTCGATCCGTCGCCGGGCCGCGTCCGGGCGCCTGCTGCTCGCCGCCGTCGGACCGATAACGGCCGCCCCGCTCGCGGATGCCGGGCTCAAGGCCACTCTGGCTGCGCGCGGCCGCTTGGGGTCGCTGGTGCGCTGCGTGGTCGATCATTACGCCTCGGGTGCCGCCCCGCAGCTGCAGACGGCTCTCGGTGCGATGGAGATGCGCAGCGGCGGTGTCCTGATCGACGGCGCCTTCGTTCCGCTCTCCCGCGCTGGTGCGAGCATCCTGAGCGAGCTCTTCGATGCCGCCGGACGCGTGCTCTCCCGCGAGGAACTGGGGCTCGCCCTGCCCCGAGGGGGCGAGAGCGCCCATGCCGTGGAGATGGCGGTCGCCCGGCTGCGCGAGGCACTGGGCGGGGCTGCAGCGATCCAGACCATCGTCAAACGCGGCTATCGACTCACCGTGGAGGAACCCCGATGACCACCCTCGTCGCCTGCTCCCACGGCACGGATTCCCCCGCCGGACGCCGCACGGTCGCAGACATCGTCGATCTCGTGCGCGCACGTATCCCGGGCACCCGCGTCGTCCAAGCCTTCGTCGACGTGCAGGAACCGGCGGTGCCCGAGGTCGTCGAACAGGAGCATCTCGACGATGACGTCGTCGTGGTGCCGCTGCTGCTCTCCGTGGGTTTCCACACCGCGGTCGATATCGCGAGCGCCGTCCGTCCGTACGACAACGTGCGGCAGGGGGAGCCCTTGGGCACCCACCCGCTGATCGCCGAGGTCCTGCGCGCGCGGCTGCGTACGGCGGTGCACGATCGCTGGCTTCCGGGCGACCACGTCGTGCTCGCGGCGGCCGGCTCCAGCAATCCTGCGGCGGTGGCAGATGTCACCAGGGCGGCGGCGCACCTCGCCGATCTGATCCCGGTGCCGGTCACGATCGGGTACGCGTCGGCGATCGAGCCCCGCATCGCGGACGCCGTGAGCTTCGCGCGAGAGCGGGGAGCCTCCCGGGTGATCGCCGCGAGCCATGTCCTCGCGCCGGGGTACTTCGCCGGTCTCGTGGAGAGATCCGGAGCGGACCACGTCTCGGCACCGCTCGGGGCAGACCCGCGCATCGCCGAGGTCATCATCGAGCGCTTCCGCTCCGCCTGACCCGGAGCGCGCACACAAAGAGGGGGCGGATGCCGAAGCATCCGCCCCCTCTCCGTGCTCATCCCGGTCAGACCCGCGACGGCTCCCGCTCAGCCGCGCTGGTGTCGAGGCCCGCTGCCGGCTCGGCCGCTGCGGTCATCTCGACGACCGACACGCGCGACCGGCGCTCGGTTCGGCGCGCCTCGCGGGCGGCCCGCGCCTTCGGGCGGCCGTGCGTGTAGTAGATCGGCAGACCGACGAAGAGCAGCCCGCCGACGAGGTTCCCCACGACCGTCGGCAGCTCATTCCAGACGAGGTAGTCCCAGACGGTGAAGTCGGCGCCCATCAGGAGTCCGGAGGGGAACAGGAACATGTTCACGATCGAGTGCTCGAAGCCCATGTAGAAGAAGAGCATGATCGGCAGCCACATCGCGACGATCTTGCCGATCGTGCTGTCCGACACCATCGCGAGCACCACGCCGGTGGAGACCATCCAGTTGCACAGCACGCCGCGGATGAAGAGCGTCAGCATCCCGGCGGCACCGTGATCCGCGTACCCGACCGTGCGCCCGTGGCCGATCTCGCTGATCGCCTCGCCCACGGCGCTGGGTGCGGTCGAGAATCCGTAGGTGAAGTACACGGCCATCAGGATCGCGACGAGGAAGGCACCGCCGAAGTTGCCGAGGAAGACGAGACCCCAGTTGCGCATCAGTGCACCGAACGTGGCACCGGGGCGACGGTCGAGCACGGCGAGCGGTCCGAGCGTGAACACGCCGGTGAGCAGGTCGTAGCCGAGCAGATAGAGCATCACGAAACCGACCGGGAACAGGACGGCGCCCAGTAGCGGCTGACCCGTCTGCGTCGAGACCGTGACCGCGAAGGCGGCGGCGATGGTGAGGAGCGCGGCGCCCATGAACGCTCGGATCAGAGTGTCGCGGGTCGACAGCTGCAGCTTGTAGGCGCCGGCATCGACCATGCGTGTGGCGAGCTCGGCGGGCTTGATGTAGGACACAGGACCTCCACGGGGACGGGAGCACGGATGCTCGACTGACTCGAGCATGCGCGAGCCTCGTTTCCGGGGGCCGCACGTGAGGTTACGGCTGTGGAGCGAATCCCTCACTTCCCGTTCATCGCGGTGTGAGATGACTGTCGTTATGTATCCGTGATGCGATCGTTCGCGGCGCGAAACATCTCGCGTGACATCCGAGAAACACGGGCCGAATAGCGTCACGGGTACGGCACGATCGCCGCCGACAGGAGCCGTACCGATGAATCATCCACTCGCCACCGAGATCGTCGTCGTCGGTGCGGGGATGGCGGCCCAGCATTTCGTCGAACAGCTCGTGCAGCGGGCGGGCGATGACGTGCGGGTCACGGTGATCGGCGACGAGGGGCGCGCCCCGTACGACCGCACGCGGCTGCGGGAGCTGTTCCTCGGCGGTTCGGCTGACGACCTCCCGCTGCCGTTCGCGGCATTCGAGAATGACCGCGTCGAGTTGGTCCTCGACGATCGTGTGCTGCACATCGACCGTCGGGCGAAGACCGTCCGCACGCGCTCGCGTCGCCTGCATCGGTACGACACCCTGGTGCTCGCGACCGGGGCCTCCGCCGGTCGGGTGGCGGTGGAAGGTGCGGGGCTTCCCGGCTGCTTCTCGTATCGCACCGTCGAAGATGCGGAGGCGCTGCGTGACTTCGTGGGCGCACGCGCGTCGGAGCTCGAGCGGGATCTGCGCGGGGTGGTCGTCGGCGGCGGCCCCATCGGACTCGAGGCCGCCGGGGCGCTGCAGGCCATCGGGGTCGATGCCACGGTGGTGCAGTACGCGGATCGGCTGATGGAGGCGCAGCTCGACGGCACCGCCGGAAGCATCGTGAAGCGCCATCTGCAGGCTCGGGGGATCGCGGTGCGCACGGGGACACGCGTGACGCGGCTGGACCCTGACGAGTCCGGCGTCGTCACGGCGATCGAGTTCCAGGACGGCTCCTTCCAACGTGTCGACGTCGTCGTGTTCACGGTCGGGTTGCGAGCCCGCGACGAGCTCGCCCGCAATGCCGGGATCGCGGTTCATCCCTACGGAGGCATCGTCATCGACGACACCTGCCGGACCTCGGATCCATCGGTGTTGGCCATCGGCGAGGTCGCCAGTCTCGACGGACGCCGATTCGGTCTGGTCGCTCCGGCCCGCGACATGGCCGAAGTCGCAGTGGGGCGCGTTCTCGGACACGACGCGAGGTTCGCCGGGTTCGACGAATCCGCTGCCATCACCCTGGCCGGCGTCGATGTGGCGAGCTTCGGGGACGCGCTCGCTCGGACGCCGGACGCGGTCGACGTGCTCTACGCGGATCCCGTCGCCGGGGTCTACCGCAAGTTGGTGCTGGCGGGAGACGCACACACGCTGCTCGGGGGGATCCTGGTCGGCGACGCCTCGGCGTATCCGGCTCTGCACACCCTGGTCGGCGCCCGCCTCGAAGCGGACCCGTCGTCGTACGTGCTGCCGAACCGCGGCTAGCGAGGCCCGTCGCCCGGTGCGCTACTCGGCGGGGCTCTCGGAGGGGAGCGGTGCCGGGCTCTCCGACGGCGCGTCGGTGGGAACCGTCGTCGGTGCGTCGGTCGGCGCGGTCGTCGGCTCGACGGTGGGAGTCGGAGTCGGCTCCGGTGCGGTCACCTGCGCGTGCACGACCTGACTGCCGATCGCGGCGACGACGATGAGGCTGCCGACGATCGCGGCGATCGTGTTGTCGCGGACGCGGCGCCGGATCTGCCCGTCGTGCCACTGGGTGCGCGCGGTGTGCAGTCGTGCGCGCTCTGCAGCGGTGCGTGACTGTGCGTTCTTGGAACCGCGTGCGGCCATGCCCTGGATCTCCCGTTCCGACGCCGGTACGCAGCGTCGCCTGAGAGCCTACCGGGACGCGCCCGCTCGTCCGAAGTGTCGGGGGCCGCCGGTAGCCTGGAGGGATGACGTCCCCTGCCGCGCTGCTCTCCGGGCAGACGCCTCTCGCCGTGCGCATGCGCCCGATCTCGCTCGACGAGGTCGCGGGGCAGCGGCACCTGTTGCGTGCAGGGTCTCCCATCGTCGCCCTCGCCGATCCGGAGGCGACCTCGCCCGGAGCGGTCTCGATCATCCTCTGGGGGCCGCCGGGCACCGGAAAGACCACGCTTGCGCAGGCGATCGCGCGCTCGTCCGGGCGCCGCTTCGTCGAGCTGTCCGCCATCACCGCCGGCGTCAAAGACGTGCGCGAGGTGATGCAGGAGGCGATCACGCAGCGCGACCTCTACGGTCAGACCACGATCCTCTTCCTCGATGAGATCCACCGGTTCACGAAGGCGCAGCAAGACGCTCTGCTGCCCGGCGTCGAGAACGGGTGGGTGATCCTGATCGCCGCGACCACGGAGAACCCGTCGTTCTCCGTGATCTCTCCGCTGCTGTCGCGTTCCCTGCTGCTCACGCTGCAGCCGCTCACCGACGACGACATCGGCGTGCTCGTCGATCGCGCGGTCGTCGATGCGCGGGGTCTGAACGGCGCCGTCGCACTGAGCACCGAGGCGCGGGCCGCGCTGATCCGGCTCGCATCCGGAGACGCCAGGCGTGCGCTCACCGGTCTCGAGGCCGGCGCCGCCGTCGCTCTCTCGCACGCGTCCGCCGCGGAGAGTGATTCCGACGACGGTGAGGACAGTGAATCGGCCGCGGCAGACGGTGCAGCGACGGTGCCCGAGGTCTCCGCCGACGACGTCGCACAGGCCGTCGACAAGGCGCTGCTGCGCTACGACCGGCAGGGCGACGAGCACTACGACGTCATCAGTGCGTTCATCAAGTCGATCAGAGGGTCCGACCCCGATGCGGCCCTGCACTACCTCGCGCGCATGATCGAAGCGGGGGAGGACCCGCGGTTCATCGCCCGGCGCCTGGTGATCTCCGCGTCGGAAGACGTCGGTCTGGCCGACCCTCAGGGTCTCGTCATCGCGGTCGCCGCTGCCGACGCGGTGGCGTTCATCGGCATGCCGGAGGGACGCATCCCGCTTGCCGAGGCGACCGTGTACCTCGCCACCACCGCGAAATCGAACGCCGCCTATGTGGGGATCGATGCCGCGATCGCCGACATCCGCTCCGGCGGCTTCGGACGTGTGCCGCTGCACCTGCGCGACGCGCACTATCCCGGGGCCAAGCGCCTCGGCCACGGCCGCGGTTACGTGTACTCGCACGACAGCGAGTACGGCGTGGTGGCACAGCAGTACCTGCCGGACGAGCTCGACGGCAAGCACTACTACGAGCCGAAGAACCTGGGCGCCGAGCGCGACATCGGTTCGCGGCTCGAGCGCATCCGCCGCATCCTCGGCGACCGGTGATCCGCACGATCGGCCGCGGAGCCGCGATCTGTTAGACTTGAGCGGCTCGAAACCGTGTTTTCGGGCATCTCCTCGTTCACACCACACCTTGCTGGCGCCCCGGCGTGCGCTCCAAGGCAGAACGCGGACGATACGTCCGTGGGTCGTGAAAGTCGCGACCACGTCATCGGAAGGACAGCTTCGTGACCACGAAGTCCCAGGACCGCCGCAAGGTGCGTCTGAGCCGTGCCCTCGGCATCCCGCTCACCCCGAAGGCCGCCCGCTACCTCGAGAAGCGTCCCTACGCTCCGGGTGAGCACGGCCGCACCAAGCGCAAGGCAGACAGCGACTACGCCGTCCGTCTGCGTGAGAAGCAGCGTCTGCGCGAGCAGTACGGCATCCGCGAGAAGCAGATGCGCAACACGTTCAACGAGGCCCGTCGTCACGACGGTCTGACCGGTGAGAACCTGGTCGAGCTCCTCGAGATGCGTCTCGACGCACTCGTGGTGCGTTCGGGCTTCGCCCGCACCACCGCACAGGCTCGCCAGCTCGTCGTGCACCGTCACATCCTCGTCGACGGCCAGCTCGTCGACCGCCCGTCGTTCCGCGTGAAGCCGGGTCAGCTCATCCACGTCAAGCCCAAGAGCGAGGGCACCGAGCCCTTCCAGGTGGCAGCAGCCGGCGGTCACGCCGAGGTTCTGCCTCCCGTTCCCGGCTACCTCGAGGTCGAGCTCGACAAGCTCCAGTCGCGTCTGGTTCGTCGTCCGAAGCGTGCCGAGGTCCCCGTGACCTGTGAAGTGCAGCTCGTCGTCGAGTACTACGCAGCACGCTGAGCATCGCTCACGCTGCTCTCTGAGAGCAGCAGCGCAAGAGGCGTCGGGGTGACCCGACGCCTCTTGTCGTTTCGGCATACGATGGTGACACCGCGCCTTCGCGGATCAAGGGCAAGGATGACGACATGAAGAACGTGCAATGGTTCCTGGTCGGTGTGATCGGCGGCTTCGTCGCGGCTCACTTCATGAACAAGGACCCGCGCGGTCACGACATCCTCGCCGAGGTCGACGCCAGGATCAACGGTTTCACCGCACTCATCGGCGACGCCTACCGCGAGCAGGAGGCACGGCTCACGGAGCCGGGCGACAACTGAACCACCGCAGCAGCGCCACGGCGCGGCATCTTCACGCAAGGACACCCGGCACTCTATGAAAACTGCGGAGATCGCGCAGCGTTACCTCGACTTCTTCGAGAAGAACGACCACCTCATCGTCCCTTCGGCCTCGCTGGTCAGCGACGACCCTTCGCTGCTGTTCACGGTCGCCGGGATGGTGCCGATGATCCCGTATCTCACGGGTGTCGTCCCCGCCCCGCATCCTCGCATCGCCGATGTGCAGAAGTGCATCCGCACCAACGACATCGAAGAGGTCGGTCGCACCGCGCGTCACGGCACGTTCTTCCAGATGCTGGGCAACTGGTCGTTCGGCGACTACTTCAAAGAAGGCGCGATCCGCTACGCCTGGGAGCTGCTGACGAGCTCCGAGTCCGACGGCGGTCTCGGTTTCGACGAGAAGGACCTCTGGGTCACCGTCTACGAGACCGACGACGAGGCCGAGGCCATCTGGCGCGACATCATCGGATTGAAGCCCGAGCGCATCCAGCGACTGGGGCGTGCGGACAACTACTGGAACACCGGCCAGCCCGGTCCCGGCGGCCCCGACTCCGAGATCTTCTTCGATCGCGGTCCGGCATACGGCAAAGACGGCGGCCCGGCCGTCGACGACACGAGGTTCCTGGAGATCTGGAACCTCGTGTTCATGCAGGACTTCATCGAGAACATCCGTGGCAAGACCGAGTTCGACATCGTCGGCGAGCTGCCGATGAAGAACATCGACACCGGCATGGGACTCGAGCGCGTCGCCTTCCTCAAGCAGGGCGTCGAGAACATGTACGAGTCGGACCAGGTGCGTCCGGTGCTGGACCGCGCCATCGAACTCTCCGGACGCCGCTACGGCGTGCAGCACGAGGATGACGTGCGCTTCCGCGTCGTCGCCGACCACGTGCGTTCCTCGCTCATGCTGCTCTCCGACGGGGTTCGTCCGTCCAACGAGGGCCGCGGGTACATCCTCCGCCGCCTGATGCGCCGCACGGTTCGCTCCATGCGCCTCCTGGGCGTCGATGAGCCGGTGTTCCCGGAACTGTTCGCCGCATCGCGCGACGTGATGAAGACGACCTACCCGGAGCTCGAGAAGGACTGGTCAGTGCTCTCGGCCTCGGCCTTCGCCGAGGAGGAGACCTTCCGTCGCACGCTCGTCGCCGGTTCGACGATCCTCGACCTCGCTCTGGACGAGACCAAGAAGGGCGGAGGCAAGACCCTCAGTGGTCCCGAGGCCTTCCTGCTGCACGACACCTACGGCTTCCCGATCGATCTCACCCTCGAGGTTGCCGAAGAGGCCGGGCTCGAGGTCGACCGCACCGCATTCGACACGCTCATGCAGGAGCAGCGCCAGCGCGCCAAGGCTGACGCTCGCAATCGCAAGCGCCAGCTCGCCGACGTCTCGGTGTACCGCGACCTGCGCGCCCTGGGCGAGACCGGCTTCGACGGATACACAGCGCTCGAAGTCGAATCGCGTGTGATCGGGCTCCTCGTCGACGGGGTCCCGGTGCGCAGCGCCGCCGAGGGACAGATCGCCGAGGTCGTGCTCAGCGAGACCACCCTGTATGCGGAATCGGGCGGACAGGTCGCCGACAAGGGCACGATCGTCGGACCGGGCTACGAGCTCGAGGTCCTCGACGTGCAGAAGCCCGTTCCCGGTCTCATCAGCCACACCGTCGAGGTCGCCCGCGGAAGCGTCGCGGTCGATGACATCGCGACGACCGTCGTCGATGCCGCCAATCGCCGCGCGGCACGCCAGGCGCACTCCGCGACTCACCTCGTGCACGCCGCCCTCCGCGACACGCTCGGACCGACCGCGACGCAGGCGGGTTCGTTGAACCGTGCCGGCTACATGCGATTCGACTTCTCCTGGTCGCAGGCGCTCTCCGCCGACACCCGCAGCGAGATCGAGGAGATCACCAACCGCGCGGTGCAGGACGCCCTCGAGGTGACAACCCGCATCGTCTCCCTCGACGAGGCGAAGGAAGCCGGCGCCATGGCGCTGTTCGGCGAGAAGTACGGCGACGTCGTGCGCATGGTCGACATCGGCGGCCCCTGGTCGCGTGAGCTGTGCGCAGGCACGCACGTGGGCACGAGCGCCGAGATCGGTCTGGTCAGCCTCGTCGGAGAATCGTCCGTCGGTGCATCCAACCGTCGTATCGAGGCCCTCGTCGGCGCCGACGCCTTCCGCGAGCTTGCGGCGGAACGGGCGATCGTCTCGCAGCTCACCAGCTCGCTGAAGACGCCCCGCGAGCAGCTGCCCGAGCGCATCGCCGATCTCACGGCGAGCCTGAAGGCCGCCGAGAAGCGCATCGCGCAGTTCGAGTCCAAAGAGCGCGCGGGGCAGATCCCGGCGATCGTCGAGGCCGCGAAGCGCGTCGGCGCCTTCCGACTGGCAGCACTCAACCTCGGCGACGTGGCATCTGCCGATGATGTGCGCGACCTCGTCAATGGCGTGCGCGATCGGCTCGGCTCCGATGCCGCGGTCGTCGCTCTGGGGGCGGTCGTCAACGGTCGCCCGGTCGTGGTCGTGGCGACGAACGATGCTGCTCGATCCGCCGGCGCGAAAGCGGGAGCGCTCGCGAAGCGTGCCGCCGGCGTGCTCGGCGGCGGCGGAGGAGGACGCGACGATGTCGCGCAGGGCGGCGGCGCGGATGCCACGGCACTTCCCGCGGCCCTCGAGGCCATCTCGCAGGAGCTGCACGGCGCGTGAGCGGCTTCCGCCGCGGTGTGCGGCTCGGCATCGACGTGGGTCGGGCGAGGGTCGGCGTCGCCCGCTGCGACCCCGACGGCATGCTCGCCGTGCCGGTCGAGACGGTCCCTCGTGATGAGTCATCGATCGATCGCCTGATACAACTCGCGGGGGAGTACGAGCCCCTGGAGTTCGTCGTCGGACTCCCGGTGAACATGCAGGGTGTCGACACGCCGTCGACCACCGATGCGCGGGAGTTCGCGGCCGCTCTCCAGCAGCGCAGCGGCATCGTCGTGCGACTGGTGGACGAGCGGCTGAGCACCGTGACCGCGCACGCCGCCCTGCGCAGTTCCGGGAGATCTCAGAAGAAGTCTCGTAGCATTGTGGATCAGGTCGCCGCCGTGGTGCTTCTGCAGCAGGCGATCGATATGGAGAAGAGCACCGGAAACCCGGCCGGTGCGGCCATCCCGCCTGACGAGGAGCACGCCTGACGATGTCCGAACGCGACAACGAAACGCCGCGGCATGACGCAGACTCCCGCCTGGGGGAGCTGTTCGAGAACCTTCCGGAGCCGACCACGCAGATTCCGACGGTCGACAACAGTGCGCCCGCTCCGGGGTCGCGTCGTGCGGCTCGTGAAGCCGCCTCGGGCGATGCCGCCGCCCCTTCGAACGGCGCATCGGGTGATCCCCTGCAGCCATCACCTGTCCCGGTCCGTGCTTCCGCCGACGAGGCGGTCGCCGCCAACGGCGAGTCGCCGTCGCCGATCCCGGTGCGCGACTCCGCCGATGCCGCCGACACGCCGACGCGAGCCGTTCCCGTGGTCGCATCGCCGGCGGCAGCCGCAGCGCCGGAGTCCGTGATCGGCGGGGGGCTCGACGATCTCTTCGCCCCGCATGACGATCACGTCGACGCCAAGCCGAAGAAGAAGCGTCGCAAGGGATGTCTGATCGCGCTGATCATCGTCCTCGCGATCGTCGGTGGACTCGCGGGAGCCGGTGTCTGGGTGGCGAACACCTACGGCGACCGCATCAGCGAGGCCATGGGCTGGGGCGCGCCGAAGGACTGGGAAGCGGGGCAGGCGACCGGCGAAGCCCTGGTCACGATCAAGGAAGGCGACACCGGCGGGCCGGTCTCGATCGCTCTCCACGAAGCGGGTGTCACGAAGACCGAGGATGTGTTCTACGACTATCTCGTCGACGAGGGCATCAACCCGACGTTCTACCCGGGTGTCTACCGCCTGCAGCAGAAGATGACGGCCGAGGCCGCTCTCGCCGCTCTCGAGGACGAGGCCAACAAGCTCGAGAACACGGTGTCGGTCGGGGAGGGCGCGACGATCGTCTCGTCGCTGCCGGCGATGGCCGAGACGCTCGGGCTTCCGCTCGCCGACTTCGAGGCCGCGGTAAAGGACCCGTCGGAGTACGGAGTCGACGCGCGGAGCCTTGAAGGCTGGCTGTTCCCGGCCGTGTACACCTTCGATCCTGAGGTCACCCCGACGCAGGTCATCCAGCGGATGGTCGACCGCACCCGCCAGGCGCTCGATGAGGCAGGAGTGCCGCCCGAAGACGCGCAGCGCGTGCTGACGATCGCCTCGATCATCCAGCGTGAAGGCCGACTGGACGACTTCGCGAAGGTGTCGCGAGTCATCCAGAACCGCCTGGACATCGACATGCTGCTGCAGATGGACTCGACCGCCCAGTACGGCTACGGATCGCTGCACGAGGGCGTCGTCTCGAGCTCCAAGGAAGCGCTCGAGAGCGACAACGAGTGGAACACCTATAAGCGCCAGGGGCTCCCCGCGACCCCGATCTCGAGCGCGAGCGACGCTGCCATCGATGCCGCCATGCATCCGGTGGACGGTCCCTGGCTGTACTTCGTCACGATCAATCTGGACACCGGAGAGACACAGTTCTCCGAGACCATGTCCGAGCACGAACAGGGGATCGAGAAGTGGCGCGCGTGGTGCCGGGACAACCCCGACGCGGGCTGCTGAGACGGTGACAGGTACCCGTCTGGCGGTCTGGGGCGACCCGATCGCGCACTCCAAGTCGCCGGACCTGCATGCCGCGGCGTACCGGGTGCTGGGCGTGGACTGGCAGTACGGACGCCGTCAGGTCACGGCACCCGCGTTCGCGGACGCCCTCGCGGAACTCGACGACTCCTGGCGTGGTCTCTCGCTGACCATGCCCTTGAAGGAGGAGGCGTTCCGCGCCGCGGCGACGAAGGATGCCCACGCTGAACTCACCGGTGCTGTCAACACCCTGCTGCTCGGGGACGCGCCCGCGGGGTTCAACACCGATGTCGGCGGGATCGTCGACGCGCTGGCCGAGGCCGGCGTGACCGAGGCGGGAACGGTCCGCATCCTCGGGGCCGGTGCCACGGCCGCCTCTGCCCTCGTAGCTGCGATGGAGCTGGGTGCGACCCGCGTGTTCGTGCACGCCCGACGACCCGAGCGGGCGGCCGGACTGGTGGCGCTCGGAGCGCACATCGGTGTCCTGGTGGAGACGCAGCCGCTCGATGTGAAGCCCTCGCGCGCCGATCTCACCATCGCGACTCTGCCCAGTGGGACCGCGCTTCCTGCCGACACCTCGACGGCATTGGCCGAGAGCGGGGGAGCGCTGTTCGATGCCGCCTACGCGCCGTGGCCTTCGGCTCTCGCGGCGGGTTGGGGCGACGGGGCCGTGATCTCCGGACTCGGCATGCTGCTGCACCAGGCCGTTCGTCAGATCCGCGTCTTCCATCACGGGGATCCCCGCACAGAGCTGCCGGATGAGGACTCGGTCGTCGCCGCGATGCGCGCCGCGCTCTGACCCGACGCGCAGGACGAAACGCGGCGCAGCGGGGGTCCGAACCCGTGGGAGACTGGAGCAATGCTCCGCGTGCTCACGGCCGGCGAATCCCACGGCCCAGAACTCATCGCCGTCATGGAGGGTCTGCCCTCCGGCGTCCCTGTCTCCTCCGAAGCCATCCAGGCCGATCTCGCCCGCCGCAAGCTGGGCTACGGCCGTGGCTCGCGAATGAAGTTCGAGCAGGATGAGCTGACCCTCTCGGGCGGCGTCCGTCACGGAAAGAGCCTGGGTAGCCCGATCGCCCTGCGCATCGGTAACACCGAGTGGCCGAAGTGGATCGAGGTCATGAACCCCGAGCCCGTCGAGCTCACCGACAAGTCCCGCGGGCGCAGCGCTCCGCTCACGCGCCCGCGCCCGGGTCATGCCGACCTGGTGGGCATGCAGAAGTACGACTTCGACGAGGCGCGTCCGATCCTCGAGCGTGCGAGTGCTCGCGAGACGGCCGCACGCGTCGCGCTCGGTGCCATCGCCCGTTCGTTCCTCGGCGAGCTCGGCATCCGTCTGGTCAGCCACACGCTCTCGATCGGTCCGGTGCAGGTTCCTCCGGGATCTGCTCTTCCGACTCCGGACGACGTGGATGCCCTGGACGCCGATCCGCTGCGTTGCTTCGACCCCGCGACCTCGGCGCTGATGGTCGCCGAAGTCGACGATGCGAAGAAGGACGGCGACACGCTCGGCGGCATCGTGGAGGTGCTGGCGTACGGCCTCCCGCCCGGGCTCGGCTCGCACGTGCACTGGGACCGGCGCCTGGACGCCCGTCTCGCCCAGGCACTGATGAGCATCCAGGCGATCAAGGGCGTCGAGGTGGGCGATGGATTCGAGACCACGCGCCGTCGTGGCTCGGCGGCGCACGACGAGCTGTTCGCGACCGCTGACGGCATCACGCGCGGCTCTGACCGCGCCGGCGGCACCGAGGGCGGTATGTCCACGGGAACCGTCCTGCGCGTGCGTGCCGGCATGAAGCCGATCGCCACGGTGCCGCACGCGCTGCGCACCATCGACATCGCGACCGGCGACGACGCGACCGCCCACCACCAGCGCTCCGACGTGTGCGCGGTTCCCGCTGCGGGTGTGGTCGCCGAGGCCATGGTCGCGGTCGAGTTGGCGAACGCCGTACTCGAGAAGTTCGGCGGCGACAGCATCCGTGAGACGCGGCGCAACCTCGACGGGTACCTCGACGGCATCCCCGCGGAGCTGCGCACGACACCCGCGTCCGAGGCGGCGCTCATCACGCATGACGAGCGAGGCTGACCCGCTGACGCTGGTGCTGGTCGGCCCGATGGCCGCCGGCAAGACCAGCGTCGGTCGACGCGTCGCGCGTCGTCTGGGAGTCGCCTTCGTCGACACCGACAAGCGCATCGTCGCGACGCACGGCCCGATCCCTGCCATCTTCGCCGAGCACGGAGAGGCGCACTTCCGCGACCTCGAGCGGGCAGCGGTGGCGGAGGCGCTCTCCGAGGGCGGCGTGATCTCCCTCGGAGGCGGCGCGGTGACGCAGGCCGACACGCGCGATCTGCTCAAGGATCAACCGGTCGTCTTCCTGACGGTGAGCGTCGATGCGGTGGCCGATCGGCTGCGCGGCAGCAATCGCCCCCTGCTGGCGGGCGAGGAGGATCCGGTCGAGCGCTGGAAGAAGATCTTCGAGGAACGCCGGAGGTGGTACGCCGAGGTCGCCTCGACGACCTTCGACACCTCACGTCGTCCGATGCAGAGGATCGCGGACGACATCGTGACATGGAGGAGAGAGCAGCGATGAGCACGACGACCATCAGTGTCACCGGGAACGATGCCTACGACATCACGATCGGGCGGGGGATCCTCGAGCAGGTCTCCGCTGCCCTCGCGCCGGGTGTGCGCAAGATCCTGGTCGTGCACCCGCCGACGCTCGCGGCGCGCGCGGCCGAGCTGCGGGACCGTCTGCTCGCCGACACGGCCGAAGGGCCGCGCGAAGTTCTGCTCGCCGAGATCCCGGACGCGGAGCAGGGCAAGCGCATCGAGGTCGCCGCATTCTGCTGGCAGGTCATGGGGCAGGCCGACTTCACCCGCAGCGACGCCGTCGTCGGCTACGGCGGCGGTGCAGTGACCGATCTCGCAGGTTTCGTCGCGGCGACCTGGCTGCGCGGTGTGCAGCTGGTCCAGGTGCCCACCACCGTTCTCGGGCTGGTCGACGCCGCGGTCGGCGGAAAGACCGGCGTGAACACCGCCGAGGGCAAGAACCTCGTCGGCGCCTTCTGGGCCCCCAGCGCCGTGATCGGTGACCTCGACGAGCTCGCCAGCCTGAGCCCGAACGAGGCGACCGCAGGGTTCGCCGAGGTGGTCAAGGCCGGGTTCATCTGGGCACCGGAGATCCTCGACATCATCGAGTCCGATCCCGTTCGCGCGGTGGACACGACGACGGACGAGTTCCGTCGTGCGATCGAACTGGCGATCGCCATGAAGGCCGAGGTGGTCTCCGACGACTTCCGCGAAGCGGGGCTCCGCGAGATCCTCAACTACGGACACACCCTCGGGCACGCGATCGAGCACGCCGAGCGGTATCGCTGGCGGCATGGCGCGGCGGTCTCGGTGGGGATGCTGTACGCCGCGGAACTCTCACGCCTTGCCGGCCGGCTCTCGGATACCGCGGCCGAGCGCCACCGCACCATCCTGGAGTCGCTGGGTCTTCCCACCTCTTACCGGGCGGGCGCGTGGCCGCAGCTGCTCGCCACGATGCAGCGCGACAAGAAGAGTCGCGGCGGGATGCTGCGGTTCATCCTGCTCGACGACATCGCCAAGCCCACTGTGCTGCAGGCCCCAGACGAGTCGCTGATGTTCGCCGCCTACCAGGAGGTGGGTGCGTGACCCGCCGCATCCTCCTGGTCAACGGCCCGAACCTGAACCTGCTGGGCACGCGCGAACCCGATGTCTACGGCACCGCCACGCTCGCCGACGTGGAGCGGATCACTGCTGCTGCCGCCGCCGAGTTCGATTTCGAGGTGCGCGCGGTGCAGAGCAACCACGAAGGCGTCCTGATAGACGCCATCCACGCCGCGCGCGAGGACTGCACGGGCATCGTCATCAACCCCGGCGGCCTCACGCACACGTCCGTGGTGCTCCGGGACGCGCTGACCGGTGTCGCGCTGCCGTTCGCCGAGGTGCACATCTCCGATGTGTACGCCCGCGAAGAGTTCCGCCACCACTCTTACCTGCATGACGTCGCAGTGGTGCGCGTCATCGGCCGCGGCGTCGACGGCTACGCTGACGCCGTGCGCGAACTGGTCACGCACCTCTGATCGAAGCGAGTCCTCAGCGCGTCAGCGGGCTCCACACGATCATCACGCAGATCACCATGCCGATGAGGGCTATCAGCGCCATCCCGAGGAAGCAGCCTGCCAACGCGCGCAGCCGGGGTGGCCCTTCGCGCACCGTCCAACGGATCACCAGCATCGCGAGCAGAAGACCGACCACGAGCGTCGCGGTCACGAGGGCCACGGATTCCGCGGGGCCGCCGTCCACCGCGATGGCCACCAGGGGCACGAGACTCATGACGGCGAACAGCGCGGCGACGACGAGCCAGATGGCTCCGGAGGACGACCGCAGCGCGGGCTGACTGGTCACCAGGGTCGGATCGAGTCCTCCATCAGGACGTCCGCTCCGCCTGCGCGCTGCTCTTCCGGACATGAGCGTCCCTCTCTTCCGCCTCCAGGGTGAGCGCGGAAAACCCCCGACGTCAACGGGGTGTGCCAGGCGGTGCTGCGGGCCTATGTTCTCGTGTGACGGGTCTCTTCGCGGCATGAGCCGTGCGGGGGTCCGGGCGCGCATCCCTTAGACTCGACTGTCGGCCTCGTCCGAACCCGCAGACACACGAACGGAACTCGCAGCGCATGGCATCTACCGCAGACATCAAGAACGGCGTCGTCCTCAGCATCGACGGGCAGCTCTGGAGCGTCATCGAGTTCCAGCACGTCAAGCCCGGCAAGGGTGGTGCGTTCGTGCGCACCAAGCTGAAGAACGTCGTGTCCGGCAAGGTCGTCGACCGCACGTACAACGCGGGCGCGAAGATCGAGATCGAGAACGTCGACCGCCGCGATTACACGTACCTGTACACCGATGGTGACGGCTACGTGTTCATGGACCAGACCGACTTCGACCAGATCACGGTCGGTGCGGCCACGGTGGGCGACGCGAAGAACTTCCTGCTCGAGAACCAGGCCGTGACCATTGCGCTGAACCACGGCAACCCGCTCTACATCGACCTTCCGGCATCCGTGATCCTCGAGATCACCTACACCGAGCCGGGTCTGCAGGGCGACCGCTCGTCGGCCGGCACCAAGCCCGCGACCCTCGAGACCGGCTACGAGATCCAGGTGCCGCTGTTCGTCGAGGCCGGCACCAAGGTCAAGGTCGACACCCGCACGGGTGACTACCTCGGCCGCGAGAAGTAAGGCGTGAGCGCCCGGACGAAGGCGCGCAAGCGCGCTCTCGACATCCTGTTCTCCGCCGATGTGCGCGGGGATGACATCGCCGTGACACTGGCAGCCGAGGCGAAGCGTGCGGCCAGCGAGCCTGCACGTGAAGCCTCCTGGCTCTATGCCCGTGAGGTCGTCGACGGCATCATCGACCAGCGCGACGAGATCGACGAGCAGATCACGACGCACAGTCGTGACTGGAAGCTCGAGCGGATGCCCGCGGTCGACCGCGCGCTGCTCCGCATCGCCGTGTGGGAGATCCTCTACAACGACGAGGTGCCGACGGCTGTCGCGATCGACGAGGCCGTGGAGCTCGCGAAGGAATTCTCGACCGACGACTCCGGCGCGTTCGTGCACGGCGTGCTCGCGCGGGTGGCCCGCTCCGCCTGACCGTCCGGCACGAGACACTGTCGGTGGTGTCGGAGAGGATGGGGGCATGTCCCTCGCGTCCGACCCGTCCCGCTCGGAGGGCTCGGCATCCGCGGACTGGCGGTCGATTCTCGGCGCTCCGCGCGACGACGCCGAAACTCCACTCGCACTCGGTGTGGAACTGCGACTGCGCGACGGCCGAGGCGCGAACCCGTGGGCGTCCCGTCCCCAGCGCACGGCGACCGCACGCGATGTGGCGAAGCGCACCGGCGAGATCCTGCTCGGAATCCGACCGCTCGAGAAGAGTGCGTCCACCGGCGCCTGGGTACAGGGGACCGCATCGTGGGACGCGGTTCGCCGCTCGCCCACGCAGTACGGGCGCGACCGGTCGCGGTGGTTCGCCGATCTGCTCAGCATCGCGCGCGACACGCTCCTCTCCGGCACTGCGGGCGACTGGCTGGTGGCCGACCTGATCGAGTCCGGTCTGCTCTGGGGGCATCTGCGTGCGGGGGCTGACGTCGGCATCCCGCTGGTCGCCACCCAGAAGAGCACAACTGTCGTGCTCGCGGAGCGCGCATCGATCGGTGCGACCGTCGCACGCGAGGGCGGTGGCCTCGTCGTGCGCCCGGACATCACCATCGACGGCCGCGAGGTCGAACCGCTCGCCGTGCATCCGATCGGGCACAGTGGTCTGTACGAGGTCGCGCAGCGCGGCACGAAGCTCCGCGTGACGCTGGCTGAGGTGGCGATCAGCCGACCCGTCCACGCGCTGTTGGGTGCCGGCGAAGGCCTCGAGGTGCCGGCCCGCGACGAGGCGGCGTTCTTCCGCGATGCCTATCCGCTGCTGGCTCGCCGTATCGACGTGCGGCCGGTCGGTCGGGTCGAGCTGCCTCCTCTTCCCGCGCCCCGTGCCGTGCTGGAACTGTCCTTCCAGCGGGGCGACACCGTCAAGTATTCGTTCGAGTGGGACTACCGCGGGTTCGGACTCGTGCCTTTCACGCCGAGTTCCGATGCGGTGCGAGACGCCGTCGCCGAGAATGCCCTGAGGGATGCGCTGCAGGCCGTGTGGACGGAACGACTGGGGGAGGAGCTCGCGCCCACCGGGACTTTCCACGACATCGCGGCCGCCGAGTTCGTCACCCGAGTGGTGCCGGCGCTCGAGGCCGAGGGCGTCACCGTCACCGTCACCGGCCGCAGCAAGAGCTATCACGAGCTCACGGGCGAGCCCGAGATCACGGTGACCACGCTCGAGAGCACTGATCCCGACTGGTTCGATCTCGGTGTCCTGGTGAAGATCGACGGCCGGACCATCCCGTTCGGACCGCTCTTCACCGCACTAAGCAAGGGGAAGAAGAAGCTCCTCCTCTCCGACGGCGGCTATTTCTCTCTGAATCACCGGGCGCTGGACCGCCTCCGCGAGCTGATCGACGAGGCCGGCGACCTCGAGGAGTGGGAAGCCGGTCCGCGGATCAGCCGACACCAGACTGACCTGTGGGAGGAGTTCGAGGATCTCGCCGACGAGGCTCTTCCCGCCGTGACATGGCGGGCGACGGCCGACGGGCTGCGTCGGGCGAGCTCCGTACCGGCGGTCGCGGTGCCGCAAGGAATCACGGCCGAACTCCGCCCCTATCAGAAGGAGGGTCTGGACTGGCTCGCCTTCCTCTGGGCGCACCGCCTCGGCGGCATCCTCGCCGACGACATGGGCCTCGGCAAGACGCTGCAGCTGCTGGCGCTCATCATGCACGCGCGCGAAGCGGGGGAGCGGCGACCGTTCCTCGTCGTCGTGCCCACGTCTGTCCTCGCGACCTGGCGCGGCGAGGCCGCACGATTCGCGCCGGCGCTGCGCGTGCTGGTCCGGGCGAGCACACAGGGGCCACCGCTGGCATCCTCGCTGGCTGACATCGACCTCGTGATCACGACCTATGCCGTCGCACGGCTCGACGAAGACTCGTACGCCGGTGTCGAGTGGGCCGGACTCATCCTCGACGAAGCCCAGTTCGTGAAGAACCCCGAGACCAAGCTGCACCGCGCGGTCGCGACTTTCCCCGCCGACGTCACCTTCGCGGTCACCGGAACGCCGATGGAGAACAGTCTCAGCGAGCTGTGGGCACTGCTCAAGCTGACGGCTCCGGGCCTCTTCGCCTCTGCCCGGAAGTTCCGCGAGGACTACATCCAGCCGATCGAGCAGGGCAAGGTCCCCGAGAACGAGGAGGGCGGGGCCTATCGGCAGCGCCGGCTCGAACGGCTGCGCCGCCGCATCCGCCCACTCCTGCTGCGCCGCACGAAGGAGCTGGTAGCACCGGAGCTGCCGGCGAAACAGGAGCAGATCCTCGAGGTCGAGCTGAGTTCCTCCCACCGGGCGCTCTACGAGGTCGTTCTGCAGCGCGAGCGGCAGAAGGTGCTGGGACTGCTGGAAGACCTCGACCGCAACCGCTTCATCGTGTTCCGCTCTCTGACACTGATGCGCATGCTCAGCCTGGCTCCCGGACTGATCGATCCCGAAGACGCGAAGATCGGATCCCGCAAGCTCGATGTTCTGCTCGAGCGCGTGATCGAGCTGCAGGCGGAGGGGCATCGGGCTCTGGTGTTCAGCCAGTTCACGTCGTTCCTCGACATGGCCGCGGCGCGCCTCGAAGCCGCAGGCATCCCGTATGCGCATCTCGACGGTTCGACGCGGCACCGCCAGAAGGTGGTCGAAGGCTTCACGTCGGGGGAGCAGCCGGTGTTCCTCATCAGCCTGAAGGCCGGCGGATTCGGACTCACCCTCACCGAGGCCGACTACGTGTTCCTGCTCGACCCATGGTGGAACCCGGCCGCCGAGGCGCAGGCCGTGGACCGCACGCACCGCATCGGTCAGGACAACCAGGTGTTCGTCTACCGCATGATCGCCGCGGGCACGATCGAGGAGAAGGTGCTCGAACTCCAGCGTCGGAAGGCGCGTCTGTTCACGGCGGTGCTGGACGACGAGGCACTGTTCGCGCAGTCCCTCTCCGCCGAAGACATCCGCGGGCTGTTCGACGCCTGACCTGTCTCTCGCCGCGAGGTTCGAAGGAGGACGAGCGCGGGCACGTCGTTTGGACAGCTCAAGCCGGACGGGGTGGGTGGGGCGCATCTACGGGAAGTTCGGTGCGCAAGCAGTCGCAACCCGTACACAACTAGCGTGTTACCGGTTAGCGGGGATCAAGTAGAGGAGGCTTGGAGATGCACATGAGAACGAACCGGACAGTAGGAATCATCATCGCGGGAGCGTTGGCTGCAACAATGGTGACGGCCACACCGGCTCTCGCCGAGGAAGGTACGTCCTCATATGGTGAGGAGGATCAGGCAGTCGCAAGCGCTCTCGGCAACCTGGGTGAAGGTTTGCTCCAGCACCCCGTCGGCTCCCAGTCGCCAGCGCAGGACAATGCCAATCCTGTGATGAGCGACGGCTATCTGGACGTGATCATCCCGGCCAATGCCAGAGATGGCGTTTCCATGACCGTAGGGGAGTTCTCGCTCGGGATATCTCTCCCCAATGCAGCAACCTCAGCCCCCGCCAGCACGCTAGAGAACGGCGCCGTCGCGTTTGCCTCTGGCGGTGAGAGCTCCAACGCCGTCGTTCCGACGGAGGGAGGCGTACGGCTCCTCTCGGTCATCGAGAATGAACTGGCGTCCGAGTCTTACGCGTATGGCCTGTCGATTCCCGCAGGGCACAGGCTCGTGGCGACCGACGAAGGCGGGGCGCAGATCATTGACGCGCAAGGTGTGACCAAGGTGGTCTTTGAGCCGGCTTGGGCCCGCGACGCCAATGGCGAGGGAGTACCAACGCATTACATCGTCGAGGGAACGACCTTGACGCAGATCGTCGAGCATCAGGAGCTCAGCGACGTGGCGTACCCCGTCGTTGCCGATCCTCTCCCCCTGGTCGTCATCGTCGTGACGACGATTGCGATGATCGTCGTTGCCGCGGCGGTGCTCGGTGTCGCTACGTGGATCGTTGTCAGCTGGTGGAACACGTGCCGGGCGATGGGGAAGTATCCCGAGCTGTCCACGAAGAATGGCTTCACTGCCAGGTGCGTACGATGACGAGCGCTGAAGGGGCGATCGGAATGCGCGGCTCGGCTTCGTCGATGGTTGGCTATTGCCTGGTCGTTCTCCATTCACTCCTCATCTCGGTCGGGATCGTGCTCGTTGGATGGATGCTATGCGCGGCCGTGGCGTTCGGCGGCGGGACGACGATCGCGATTCCATTTATCGCGACGTTTCGCGGCGCTGCCGGACGGGAATATGCTCCGGCCGTGACGATCACCGGATCCGTAGGCGCCACTGCTCTCCTGATAATCGCATTGGCAGCGCTCATCACCTTGTTGGTCATCGGAGCGGCCCGCCTGCGATACCCCCACGGCTCCAACGCCTGAAGTGTGGCGCGGCGGCCTCGCGCGGCGATGTGTCGGTGAGGCCGCCGCGGGCTCTTCGACGCCTGACCGGAATACTCACGGCGAGGTCGACCGGGCCCACAGGGAGCCCTCGGTACAATCGAACGGTTCACTTTCGGGAGGAATGCAATGCGGATCACGGGACTCGGCCACGCCGGGATGTTCATCGAGACCTTGGGCGGGAACATCATCTGCGACCCGGTCCTCGGGCCTTCTTTCTACGGATCCTGGTTCCCGTTCCCCGACAACCGAGGGCTCGACTGGGAGCGTTTCGGGCGTGAGGCCGACTTCCTCTGGATCTCGCACCGCCACCGCGACCACTTCGACCCGAAGCTGCTCGAGCGCTACATCCGCAAGGACATCGAGGTGCTTCTTCCGGAGTACCCGACCGATGACCTCGAGAAGGACATCCGCGCGCTCGGCTACACGAACATCACCTACGCACCCGCGGGTCGGGTCATCGAGCGCGGTGAGCTCAAGATGATGATCACACCGCTGCGCGCGCCCAGCGACGGTCCGATCGGCGACTCCTCCCTGAGCGTCGACGACGGTACCGGCTCGGTGCTCAACCAGAACGACTCCCACCCGCTCGACCTCGAGAAGCTGCTCGATTTCGGCAAGCCCGACGCGTACTTCACGCAGGTCTCCGGAGCTATCTGGTGGCCCATGGTCTACGACCTGCCGCTGGATGCCAAGCAGAACTTCGCTCGGCTCAAGCGCGAGGCGCAGAACAAGCGCGCCATGTACTACATCGAGAAGGTCGATGCCCCGCACGTCTTCCCGATGGCCGGCCCGCCCATGTTCCTCCGCGACGACCTGTTCGACTTCAACGGGCTCGGCAAGAACGGCGAGTCGATCTTCACGGATCAGAAGCAGTTCCTCGCGCACATGAAGGAGCTCGCGCCGCAGTACGACGGCCAGCTCTTCATCCCCGGCACCGTGGTCACGGTCGACGGGGGAGCGGTCACCAGCGAGCAGACTCTCTACACCGAGGCCGAGATCGCGCACATCTTCGATGAGAAGTGGGACTACCTCGAGGAGCAGCGCGCGAGCCGACAGCAGGAGATCCACGATGAGGAGGCCTCTCGCGCCGAGATCATCCCGCCCGCGGAGATGCTCGAAGCCATCAAGACGTGGTGGGAGCCGCTGCTGAAGAAGTCCCGCACGATCCGGCTCGGCGTCGGTGGCTGCGTGCGCTTCCGCATCGGCGAACTCGACATGGTCGTGGACTTCCCGCGCGCGAAGGTCCGCGAGTACGCGGGCGAGGAGTGCGTGTACTGGTACACCATCCCCGCCGATCTGGTGTCGACCAACATCGTCGACCACGAGATCGACTGGTCGAACTCGATCTTCCTCTCGATGCAGTTCTCCGTCGGCCGCAGCGGCAAGTTCAACGAGTTCCTCACCACGTTCCTCAAGTGCCTCTCGGTCGACCGCATCGAGTACGTCGAGAACTGGTACCAGGAGCAGACCGACCAGACCGAAGACACCGAGATCGGCGATTGGGTCGTTCAGCGTCGCTGCCCGCACCTGCGCGCAGACCTCACCCGCACCGGCACGGTCGACGAAGACGGCATCCTCACGTGCAGCATGCACGACTGGAAGTGGGATCTGAAGACCGGGCGATGCCTTTCCACCGCAGGTCACGCGATCCGTTCGTCGAAGATCGACGACGTCACCGACCCGGTGCTGCAAGAGGCCAGCTGACCCTCGGGAGCCTCATCGCTCCGATACACTGGCATGACAAGCAACCTTTAACACCGTCCTGTGAGGCGGAGAAGGGAGCGGCCGATGAGCATGCGCACTGTGCTGCACGAAGCCGACATCTCACGAGCGCTGACCCGTATCGCGCACGAGATCCTCGAATCCAATCGAGGCGCCGAGAACCTCGTCCTGCTGGGCATCCCGACCCGCGGCGTCACTCTCGCTCACCGCCTCGGCCTGCTGATCAGCGAGATCGCGCAGCAGTCCGTCCCGGTCGGATCGCTCGATGTCACGCTGTTCCGCGATGACCTCGCCAAGCACCCGACCCGTTCTCCGCAGCCGACCGAGATCCCGGTCGGCGGCATCGACGGCAAGACCGTCGTGCTCGTCGACGACGTGCTCTTCTCCGGCCGCAGCATCCGCGCCGCTCTCGACGCGATCCAGTCCATCGGACGCCCCGCGGTCGTGCGCCTCGCGATCCTCGTCGACCGCGGGCACCGTGAGCTTCCGATACGGCCGGACTTCATCGGCAAGAACATCCCCTCCGCCCGCACCGAGCGGGTCAACGTACGCCTCCTCGAGAACGACGGGGCCGAAGAGGTGACGATCGGCGAATGAGACACCTCCTCGACACCCGCACTCTCGACAGGACCACGGCCCTGCGCATCCTCGATGTCGCCGAGGACATGTCCGACACGCAGTCCCGTGAGGTCAAGAAGCTTCCGACCCTGCGCGGCAAGACGGTCGTGAACCTCTTCTTCGAGGACTCGACGCGTACGCGCATCTCGTTCGAAGCCGCCGCCAAGCGACTCTCCGCCGATGTCATCAACTTCGCCGCGAAGGGCTCCAGCGTCTCGAAGGGCGAGAGCCTGAAGGACACCGCGCAGACGCTCGAGGCGATCGGCGCCGACGCGGTCGTGGTCCGTCACCCGGGCTCCGGTGCACCGCAGACCCTCGCGACCAGCGGGTGGATCTCGGCCGGGGTCGTGAACGCCGGCGACGGTACCCATGAGCATCCGACCCAGGCTCTGCTCGACGCCTTCACCATCCGCAAGCGTCGGTTCGGCGCCGACAGCCGCGGCCAGGACCTGAGCGGAATGCGCGTCGTGATCGTGGGCGACGTCCTGCACTCACGGGTCGCCCGCTCGAACGTCTGGCTGCTCACCACGCTCGGTGCCGAAGTCACGCTGGTGGCTCCGCCGACGCTGGTTCCCCAGAACGTCTCGCTCTGGCCGGTCCGCGTCGTGTACGACCTCGATCAGGCGCTGGCGGAGGAGCCGGACGCGGTGATGATGCTGCGCATCCAGCTGGAACGGATGAACGCCGCGTATTTCCCGACTGAGCGGGAGTATTCCCGACGCTGGGGCCTGGACGCGCGGCGTGTGGCGGCTCTTCCGGGCGGTAGCATTGTGATGCACCCCGGACCCATGAACCGGGGACTGGAGATCTCTTCGGAAGCAGCCGATTCCCCCCGTTCGACGGTGCTGGAACAGGTCACGAACGGGGTTTCTGTCCGTATGGCGGTGCTGTACCTGCTGCTGGCAGGAGAACGAGACGACGAACGAGGGGGAGACCTGTGAACGAGACCCTCGTCATCACCGGTGCGCAGCTTCTCGGTGCCGAGAGCGCCGACATCATCATCGAGGACGGCCGGATCGCCGAGATCGGCAGCGGACTGAGCCGGACCGGTGCACGCGTCGTGGACGCAGCGGGACTCGTCGCGCTCCCCGGTCTCGTCGACCTCCACACGCATCTGCGGGAGCCGGGCTACGAAGCCTCCGAGACCATCCTCACCGGCACGAGGGCTGCAGCCGCCGGCGGCTTCACGGCCGTCTTCGCCATGCCCAACACCTCGCCGGTCGCCGACACCGCCGGCGTGGTCGAGCAGGAGCTCGCCCTCGGCGAAGCCGCCGGCTACGCCACCGTGCAGCCCATCGGCGCGGTCACGGTCGGCCAGAAGGGCGAGCGTCTCGCCGAGCTGGGCGCCATGGCGACGTCCCGCGCGCAGGTCCGCGTCTTCAGCGACGACGGCTTCTGCGTGTTCGACCCGCTGATCATGCGCCGCGCGCTCGAGTATGTGAAGTCCTTCGGGGGCGTCATCGCGCAGCACGCGCAGGATCCCCGCCTCACCGAGGGTGCGCAGATGAACGAGGGCACGGTCTCGGCGGAGCTCGGCCTTGCCGGCTGGCCCGCCGTCGCCGAGGAGTCGATCATCGCCCGCGACGTGCTGCTCGCGGAGCACGTCGGCTCGCGCCTGCACGTGTGCCACCTCTCGACCGCAGGGTCGGTGGACATCATCCGCTGGGCCAAGAAACGCGGAATCGATGTCACGGCCGAGGTCACCCCTCATCACCTGCTGCTGACCGACGAGCTCGTGCGCGGATACGACGCGCGGTACAAGGTCAACCCGCCCCTGCGCCGGGAAGAGGATGTGCTCGCCGTGCGCGAGGGGCTCGCCGACGGCACCATCGACATCGTGGCCACCGATCACGCCCCGCACCCGAGCGAGCACAAGGCGTGCGAGTGGCAGGCCGCCGCGAACGGCATGGTGGGCCTCGAGAGCGCACTGCGCGTCGTGCACCAGTCGATGGTGCAGACCGGGCTGCTGGAGTGGTCCGATGTCGCACGGGTGATGAGCGCGACGCCGGCGCGTATCGGCAGCCTCGCCGGTCACGGCACTCCGCTCGAGGTCGGTCAGCCCGCCCAGATCACGCTCTACGACGCCTCCGTCGACGGCGTCTTCACCGAAGCCGATCTGCACGGCCGCAGTGTGAACTCGCCGTACCTCGGCAGGGCTCTTCCCGGACGGGTCGAGTACACGATCCACGGGGGCGTCCTCACCGTCGACGGCGGCAGCGTCGTCGAGGAGCTCGGCGCATGAGCGCTCGGGACCTCGCTGTCGCGATCACGATCGCGGTCGCGCTCCTGGTACTGCTCACCATGCTCTTCGCCTGGCGACGACGAATCCGCCGCGATTCTGTGTTCACGGCCCCGCTGGGGGTTCCGGAGCATGCGGAGGTCTCCCGCCGCGACGAGGTGCTGTACGTGTCGACGACACGGCACGAGCAGCCGCTCGAGCGTCTGGCGGTGTCGCCCCTCGCGTACCGGGCCCGCGGCGAACTCGCCCTCACGGATCGCGGCATCGCCCTCTGCCTCGACGGCGCGCCGACGGTGTTCCTCGCGAACGCCCGGCTCGTCGCCGTCGACCGCGCCACGGTCACGATCGACCGGGTCGTCGAGCCCGGCGGCCTCGTGCGCATCGCCTGGAACATCGACGACGACACGATCGTCGACAGCTACCTGCGGCTCGCCACCGGCGACCCGCGGAATCTCATCTCCGACCTGCAGCGGCTCGTCCCCGCCGCCCCCGACACTGGAGCAACGTCATGACACTCTCGACACCCCCGGGACAGGCCCCTGCGGCTCAGCTCCCCGATCCCGCCGTCCTCGTGCTGGAAGACGGCACCCGCCACACCGGACGCGCGTACGGTGCCCGCGGCCGCACCCTGGGTGAGGTCGTCTTCGCGACCGGCATGTCCGGATACCAGGAGACGATCACCGACCCCTCGTACGCGGGTCAGATCGTCCTGCAGACGGCACCTCACATCGGCAACACCGGCATGAACGACGAAGACGCGGAGTCCCGCCGCATCTGGGTCGCCGGCTACATCGTGCGCGACCCTTCGCGCGTCGTGTCGAACTGGCGCGCGAACGCCTCACTCGACGACGTGCTCGTCGAGGACGGCGTCGTGGGCATCAGCGGCATCGACACGCGTTCGATCACCCGCCACATCCGCTCGGCGGGCTCCATGCGCGGCGGGATCTTCTCCGGTGCTGATGCCGACCTCGACCCGGAAGAGCAGGTGCGTATCGTCCGCGAAGCGCCCGAGATGGCGGGGCGCAACCTCTCCGCCGAGGTCTCGGTCGACGTCGTGACCATCACCACGGCGATGGGGGACCGGATCGGCAACCTCGCCGTGCTCGACCTCGGCGTGAAGCAGGCGACGATCGACAACCTCGCCGCCCGCGGCTTCGAGGTGCACGTGCTCCCGCAGGACGTGACGATCGACGAGATCCGTGCGATCGACCCCGTCGCGGTCTTCTACTCGAACGGCCCCGGCGACCCTGCGGCCTCCGGCGACCACGTCGAGCTGCTCCGCTCGGTGCTCGATGACGGCCTCCCGTTCTTCGGCATCTGCTTCGGCAACCAGCTGCTCGGTCGCGCGCTCGGCCTCGGCACCTACAAGCTGCCCTTCGGCCACCGTGGCATCAACCAGCCGGTGCTCGACAAGCAGACCGGCAAGGTCGAGATCACGGCCCACAACCACGGCTTCGCGGTCGAGGCGCCCCTGGAGGGCTCGTTCGACAGCCCGAACGGCTACGGCAAGGTCGAGGTCAGCCATGTCGGCCTCAACGACAACGTCGTCGAGGGCCTCCGCGCCCTCGACATCCCGGCCTTCTCGGTGCAGTACCACCCCGAGGCGGCGGCCGGCCCGCACGACGCCAACTACCTCTTCGACAGGTTCCGCGACCTGGTCATCGCAAGCCAGAAGGACTCCAAGTAATGCCCAAGCGCGACGACATCAACTCCGTCCTCGTCATCGGCTCCGGCCCGATCGTCATCGGTCAGGCCTGCGAGTTCGACTACTCCGGCACCCAGGCGTGCCGCGTGCTCCGTGAAGAGGGCGTCCGGGTCATCCTGGTCAACTCCAACCCGGCGACCATCATGACCGACCCCGACTTCGCCGACGCGACCTACATCGAGCCGATCACGTGGCAGGTCATCGAGACGATCATCGCGAAGGAGCGCCCCGACGCGATCCTGCCGACCCTCGGCGGCCAGACCGCGCTGAACGCGGCGATCGAGCTGCACAACCACGGCATCCTGGAGAAGTACGACGTCGAGCTCATCGGCGCCAGCTTCGAGGCGATCAACAAGGGCGAGGATCGGCAGATCTTCAAGCAGCTGGTCCTCGACGCCGGTGCCGACGTGGCGGACTCCCGCATCGCCCACACGATGGACGAGGTCCTGGCGGCCGCCGACGAACTCGGCTACCCGCTCGTGGTCCGCCCGAGCTTCACGATGGGCGGCCTGGGTTCCGGCTTCGCTTACGACGAGAACGACCTGCGTCGCATCGCCGGTGCGGGCCTGCGCGACTCGCCCACCACCGAGGTACTCCTGGAGGAGTCGATCCTCGGCTGGAAGGAGTACGAGCTCGAGCTCATGCGCGACACGGCCGACAACACGGTCGTGGTCTGCTCGATCGAGAACGTCGACCCGGTCGGCGTGCACACGGGCGATTCGATCACGGTCGCACCCGCGCTGACGCTCACCGACCGCGAGTACCAGAAGATGCGCGACATCGGCATCGACATCATCCGCGCCGTCGGCGTCGACACCGGTGGCTGCAACATCCAGTTCGCGGTCGACCCGTCGAACGGCCGCATCATCGTCATCGAGATGAACCCGCGCGTCTCGCGCTCGAGCGCCCTCGCCTCGAAGGCGACCGGATTCCCGATCGCGAAGCTCGCTGCCAAGCTCGCACTCGGCTACCGCCTCGACGAGATCCCGAACGACATCACCGGCGTGACGCCGGCGAGCTTCGAGCCCACTCTCGACTACGTCGTGGTCAAGGTGCCGCGCTTCGCGTTCGAGAAGTTCCCGGCCGCCGACGCCACCCTCACCACGACCATGAAGTCGGTCGGCGAGGCGATGGCGATCGGCCGCAACTACGCGACCGCTCTGCAGAAGGCACTCCGCTCGCTGGAGAAGCGCGGATCGAGCTTCCACTGGGGCGCCGAGGAGCGCTCGGTCGAGGAGCTGCTCGAGATCTCGAAGATCCCGACCGACGGCCGGATCGTGACGCTGCAGCAGGCGCTGCGCAAGGGTGCGACCATCGAGCAGGCATTCGACGCGACGGCTATCGACCCGTGGTTCCTCGACCAGATCGTGCTGATCAACGAGGTCGCCGAGATCGTGCGCACGGCTCCCGAGCTCGACGCCGCGACCCTCCGGTATGCCAAGGAGCACGGCTTCTCCGACGCGCAGCTCGCCGAGATCCGCGGCACGAAAGAGGCGGAGGTGCGCGGCGTCCGCCACGGCCTCGGCATCCGCCCGGTCTACAAGACGGTCGACACCTGCGCCGGCGAATTCCCGGCTCTCACGCCCTACCACTACTCGAGCTACGACTTCGAGACCGAGGTGGCCCCATCCGACCGGACCAAGGTCGTCATCATCGGCTCCGGCCCGAACCGCATCGGGCAGGGTGTCGAGTTCGACTACTCGTGCGTGCACGCCTCGTTCGCGCTGTCGGACGCCGGCTTCGAGACCGTGATGGTCAACTGCAACCCGGAGACGGTGTCGACCGACTACGACACCTCCGACCGCCTGTACTTCGAACCGCTGACGCTCGAAGACGTACTGGAGGTGCTCGACGCCGAGGCGGCGAGCGGAACCATCCTCGGAGTCGTGTGCCAGCTCGGCGGCCAGACGCCGCTCGGGCTCGCAAAGGGCATCGAGGCCGCCGGATACACGGTGCTCGGCACCAGCCCCGAGGCGATCGACCTGGCCGAGGAGCGCGAGCTCTTCTCCCGTCTGCTCGATGAGGCCGGCCTCGTGGCGCCGCGCAACGGCACGGCGATCGACGTCGAGGGCGCAGTGCGCATCGCCGAGGAGATCGGCTACCCGGTGCTGGTGCGCCCGAGCTTCGTCCTCGGTGGCCGCGGCATGGAGATCGTCTACGACACCGCATCGCTGCGCGACTACTTCGTGCGCACCGCGGGCGAGGTCATCATCGAGGAGGGCAAGCCGCTCCTGGTCGACCGCTTCCTCGACGACGCGATCGAGCTCGATGTGGACGCGCTCTACGACGGCACCGATCTGTACATCGGCGGCGTCATGGAGCACCTCGAAGAGGCCGGTATCCACTCGGGCGACTCGAGCTGCACGCTGCCGCCGGTCTCGCTCGGCCGTACCGACGTCGACCGGGTGCGCGAGGCCACTCTGGCCATCGCGAAGGGCGTCGGCGTACGCGGACTGCTGAACGTGCAGTTCGCCATCAGCGCCGGCGTGCTCTACGTCATCGAGGCGAACCCCCGCGCCAGCCGCACCGTGCCCTTCGTCTCCAAGGCTCTCGGGATCCCGATGGCGAAGGCCGCGAGCCGCGTGATGACCGGTTCCACGATCGCCGAGCTGCGCGCCGAGGGCATGCTGCCCGAGCAGGACGGATCCCGCGTGCCCCTCGATGCCCCGGTGTCGGTCAAGGAAGCCGTGCTCCCGTTCAAGCGGTTCCGCACGGCCGACGGCAAGACCGTCGACTCCATCCTCGGCCCGGAGATGCGTTCGACGGGCGAGGTCATGGGTATCGATCGCGACTTCCCGACGGCCTTCGCGAAGAGCCAGGCGGCGGCGTACGGCGGCATGCCCACCGCGGGCACCGTGTTCATCTCGGTCGCCGACTCGGACAAGCGCGCCGTGATCCTCCCCGCGCACCGTCTGCAGCAGCTGGGCTTCACGATCGTCGCGACCGAGGGCACCGCCGAGATCCTCTCCCGCAACGGCATCGCCGTGACCGTCGTCGAGAAGTACAGTGCGACGCAGGAATCCGGCGCGAAGAACATCGTCGACCTCATCAACGAGGGAGCGATCGACATCGTCGTGAACACCCCGTCCGGCGGGGCGGCCCGTGCCGACGGGTATGAGATCCGCGCGGCGGCGGTCGCCGCAGACAAGGCCCTGTTCACGACCATGGCCGTGCTCGGCGCGGCCGTGAGTGGAATGGATGCCGCCCACGAGGGCTTCCAGGTCAAGAGCCTCCAGGAGTACGCGCTGGAGCGGAAGGCGGCACTGTGAGCGAACGCTTCGGCGAGCGGGTCCGAGCGGCGCTGCACGCACGCGGACCGCTCTGCGTCGGCATCGACCCCCACGCCGCGCTGCTCGCGGCGTGGGGGCTGAGCGACGACGCACAGGGCGTGCGTGAGTTCGGTCTGCGCACGGTCGAGGCCGCTTCCGGGCGGGTGGGCATCGTGAAACCGCAGGTCTCGTTCTTCGAGCGCTTCGGTTCGCAGGGCATCGCCGCACTCGAAGACGTTCTCGGGGCGGCACGCGCCGCCGGGCTCATCGTGATCGCCGACGCCAAGCGGGGGGACATCGGTTCCACGATGGACGACTACGCGCGTGCGTGGCTGGCTCCGGGTTCGCCCCTGGAAGCCGACGCGCTCACGGTCAACCCGTTCCTCGGCGTCGGAGCTCTCGACGGGGCGTTCGCCCTGGCTGCCGAAAACGGTAAGGGGCTGTTCGTGCTCGCCGCGACCAGCAACCCCGAGGCCGAAGGCCTGCAGCGCTCCACCGACGCGACCGGCGCGACGGTGTCGGCCGCGGTCATCACCGAGGTCTCTGCGCGCAACGCCGCAGAGTCGGCGGCAGGGGAGTGGGGGAGCTTCGGCTTCGTCATCGGCGCGACCGTCGACTGGACCCTGGCCGGGATCGAACCCTTCGCCCCGGCAGCTCCCATCCTCGCTCCCGGCTTCGGCGCCCAGGGTGCCACGCCGGCCGACCTCCCTCACCGCTTCGACCGCATGTCGGACTCGGTGATCGCGAGCGAGAGCCGCAGCATCCTCTCGGCAGGTCCCGCGGATCTGGCCGAAGCGATCACCGCTCGCGCCACCGAGTACCGCGAGGTGGCCGGTGTCTGACGCGCAGCGCACGGTTCCCGAAGTCGACAGGGCTGCCGCGGCGCGCCGTGCCGTCGAACGCCGTCGCGCGCGGGCTTCGGTCAAGCGCGACCTCACGATGCGGGTGGTGACTCCGCAGACCGTGCTGCACCGCGCCACGGAGGATGCCGACTCGGTCGAGGGGTCGATGCGCATCACCGACTTCCTCCTCGCCCTCCCCGCGATCGGTGCCGGCAAGCGCGACCGCGTGCTGGAGGAGCTGCAGATCTCTCCGGTCAAGCGCCTCGGCGGTCTCGGAGCTCGTCAGCGCCGGGTGCTGGAGGAATGGCTCGACACGCGCTTCCCCGTTCCGAGCGCGCGAGGGGCGCGGAGTCGACTGCTCGTGCTCGCCGGACCCACCGCGGTCGGCAAGGGCACCGTGGCCGCGCACATCCGAGAGCAAAATCCGGAGATCCACCTCTCGGTGTCGGCGACCACACGGCCGCCGCGCCCCGGTGAGATCGACGGCGTCCACTACTACTTCGTGGACGACGCCGAGTTCGATCGGCTGATCGCCGACGGGGAACTCCTCGAGCACGCCGTGGTCCACAACAAGTCGCGCTACGGCACGCCACGGGGGCCCATCGACGAGGCTCTGGCTGCCGGCAAGACGGTTCTGCTCGAGATCGACCTGCAGGGCGCTCGTCAGGTGCGCGCCGCAGAACCGGCCGCGACGCTCATCTTCCTGCTGCCTCCGAGCTGGGACGAATTGGTGCATCGACTGGTCGGCCGCGGCACCGAGGATGCCGAGGAACGCGCCCGCCGACTGCGCACCGCCAAGGGTGAACTCGCCGCGCAGAACGAGTTCGATCACCTCATCGTGAACGAGGACGTCGCCACGGCGGCCCGCGAGGTCGTAGAATTGTCTTCAAGCTCTGCGCGCTGAGCGTCTTCGCGCGCCATTTCGCACCGACTTCGCGACGATCCCGTCGCCTGACCAGGAGGTCTCACCATGGCCGGACACAACAACGGCATCATCGATCCCCCCATCGACAACCTGCTCGACCGCGTCGACTCCAAGTACGAGCTCGTGATCTACGCCGCCAAGCGCGCGCGCCAGATCAACGACTACTACTCCGACCTGCACGAGGGCAACCTGTTCGACAACGTGGGTCCGCTGGTCGACTCCTCCGTCGAGGACAAGCCGCTCACCATCGCGCTGCACGAGATCAACGAGGACAAGCTCCGCCTGCGTCACGCAGAGTGATATTCGAGGCCGCGCCTCCCTTCTGTCGGAGGCGCGGTCCAGAATGGGTGCAACACCCTCCCTCTGTCCGTCCCGTTCTGGAGTTTCGATGAGCGCCCTGCGTCTGTTCACGTCCGAGTCCGTCACCGAGGGGCATCCGGACAAGATCTGCGATCAGATCTCGGACAGCATCCTCGACGGGCTCATCGCCAAGGACAGAGACTCCCGCGTCGCGGTGGAGACGCTCGTCACGACGGGCCTCGTGCACGTCGCCGGCGAGATCCGCACCGAGGCCTACGTCGACATCCCCACGATCGTCCGCCAGGTCGTGAACGGCATCGGCTACACCTCCAGCGAGACCGGCTTCGACGGTGACTCCTGCGGTGTCAGCGTGTCGGTGGGCGAGCAGTCGACCGACATCGCGCACGGCGTCGACAGCGCTCAGGAGCACCGCGACGGATCCTCGGTCGATCCGCTCGACGCCCTCGGCGCCGGCGACCAGGGCATCATGTTCGGCTTCGCGACGAACGAGACCCCGCAGCTCATGCCGATGGCCGCGTGGACCGCGCACCGGCTCGCCGAGCGGTTGACGGAAGTCCGCCGCTCCGGTGTGCTGCCGTTCCTCCGCCCCGACGGCAAGACCCAGGTGACCCTCGGCTACGACGGCTTCACCCCGAAGACGGTCGACGCCGTCGTGGTCTCGACACAGCACCACCCCGACATCTCGCAGGAAGACCTGCAGGCGCAGGTTCGCGAGCATGTGATCGACCCCGTGCTGGCGACGACCGGTCTCGACCTCGACGATGTCACCCTCTACATCAACCCGGCCGGCCCCTTCGTCACCGGTGGTCCCAAGGGAGACGCCGGGCTCACCGGCCGCAAGATCATCATCGACACGTACGGCGGAGCCTCCCGCCACGGCGGGGGAGCCTTCAGCGGAAAGGACCCGTCGAAGGTCGACCGCTCGGGTGCCTACGCGACCCGATGGGTGGCGAAGAACGCGGTGGCGGCAGGGCTCGCAGACCGCCTCGAGGTGCAGATCGCCTATGCGATCGGCGTCGCGCGTCCGGTCGGTCTCTACGTCGAGACCTTCGGCACCGGCAAGGTGTCCGACGAGGTCATCACGCAGGCGATCACCTCGGTGTTCGATCTGCGTCCGCAGGCGATCATCGAGCAGCTCGATCTGCTGCGTCCGATCTACGCCCAGACGGCCGCGTACGGCCACTTCGGGCGAGAACTCCCCGATTTCACGTGGGAGCGCACCGACCGCGTCGAAGAGCTGCGCCGCGCTGCCGGCCTCTGATGGGACCGCGGTCCTGATGCCTCCGGAGAGCCGGCGCATCGCGCGCGTGCTCCTCGATTCCCCGCTGCCTCAACTCGATCGGCTCTTCGACTACGCCCTCCCTGCGGAACTGGGCGACGTACCGCTCGGAGTCCGGGTCCGCGTGCCGCTGCGCACCGCCGGGCGTGTGATCGACGGCTACGTCGTCGAGATCGGCACAGAAGACGACGCCGACCGTCCGCTCTCCGAAGTGGAGAGCGTCGTGTCGGAGGTCCCGGTCCTGCCCGAACGTCTGCACACCCTCGCGCGCCGGGTGGCCGACCGGGCAGCCGGTTCGGCGTCCGACGTGCTGCGCCTGGTGATCCCCAAGCGTCAGGTGCGTGTCGAGAAGGCCTGGACCGCCGATGCGCCCGCCGAGATGCCGGACCCGGAGGCACTCGCGGTGGCCGAGGGCACCGTGGGCCTCTATGACGGGCTCGGTGCCGTGCTCGACGCGGGCGGACGCGCCGCCGTGGAGGCGATTCCTCAACTCGTCGACGGCGTGCAGGCGTGGGCGCGCCTGCTGGCATCTTCCGCAGCCCGGATGCTCGCGGCGGGGAAGTCGTCGATCATCGTCGTCCCCGACAGCCGTGATCTCGACAGGCTCCTCGCTGCGCTCGACGCTCTCGTCCCCGCCGGAGCGGTCGTGCGCCACGACTCCCGGCAGACGAACCCCGACCGCTACCGCGGATTCCTGCGCACGCTCGAGGACGCGCCGTGCATCGTGGTGGGCAACCGCTCGGCCGTGTACTCCCCGGTCGTTGCCGGGCTGGTCGCGATCTGGGACGACGGTGATCCGCTCCTGGGGGAGCCACTGGCCCCGTATGTGAACGCCCGCGACGCCGCCCTCCTTCGGCAGGAGCTCGAGGGCTCGGCGCTGCTCTTCGCCGGGCACACCCGCACCACCGACGTGGAGCGTCTCGTGGTTCTCGGCTGGCTGCAGGATGTGAGGGCGGCACGCCGTGTGCTTCCTCGCGTCGTGCTCAGCACACCGCAGGAGATGGAGCAGCCGACGGCCCAGCGGATGCCGTCCTCCGCTTTCCTCGCCGCGCGCACTGCTGCTGCGGAAGGGCCGGTGCTCGTGCAGGTCTCCCGACCCGGGTTCTCTCCCTCACTCGTCTGCGCCGAGTGCCGGGCACCGGCGCGGTGCCCCCACTGCGGGGGTCCGCTCGGCGCGAAGCACCGTGGCGCTGTGCCGGTGTGCGGATGGTGCGGTCGGGCATCCAGCGCCTGGGCGTGCCCTGCGTGCTCCTCCACCAAGCTGCGACTCGCCTCCTCGGGGAGCGAGCGCACCGCCGACGAGCTCGGTCGGGCGTTCCCTGGCGTGCGGGTGATCGTCGCAGACAGTGCGCACCCGGTCGAACGAGTGCCGGACAAGCCGGCGCTGGTGGTCGCCACCCGCGGCGCGGAGCCGATCGCCGAGAGCGGATACCGTGCCGTCGTGCTGCTCGACGGCCCCCGCATGCTGCAGGCGCCCGATCTTCGTGTCGCGGAGTCATGCCTTCGCTGGTGGTCGAACGCGGCCGCGCTGGCCGCACCCGGCGCGCCCATCCACCTGGTCGGGGTCAACGGGGCCGCCGCAAAGGCGTTCGCGACCTGGAACCAGGCGGGCCACGCCCGGTCGGAGCTGGAGAGCAGGGCGCCGCTGCATATGCCACCGACGACCAGGGTCGCCCTGGTCCAGGGCTCGGTTCCGGCGGTCGCGAGTGCTCTCGCTGCACTCACCGAACTCGCCCTGCCCGCAGACGCGGTACTCGGCCCTGTGCCCGTCGAGTCCGACGACGTCCCGCCTCGCGTACGCGCCCTCGTGAGGTTCGACTACGGCTCCGGTTCCCGCGTGGCGACCGCCCTGCGCGCCGCCGTCGTCGCCGAAGCGGTGAGCGGCCGCCGCAGGAAAGGGCGTGCGACCAAGAGCACGCTCTCCGTCCGCCTCGATATCCTCGAACCAGAGCTCTGACCCTTCCGGAGAACCTTCATGCGCATCGTCTTCGCCGGCACACCCGCTGCCGCCGTGCCCACCCTGCGACGTCTCGCGACCTCGCACGACATCGCCGCCGTCGTGACGCGGCCCGATGCCCCGCTCGGGAGACGGCGGGTGCTGACACCGTCTCCGGTCGCCCAGGCCGCCCTCGAGCTCGGGCTCCCCGTGATCAAGACCGCACGGCTCGACGACGCCGCGACGGCCGAGATCTCGGCGCTGCAGGTCGAGCTCGGTGTGATCGTCGCGTACGGCGGGCTGGTGCGCGAGCCGCTGCTCTCCACCCCGAAGGCCGGGTGGATCAACCTCCACTTCTCGCTGCTGCCGGCATGGCGAGGCGCCGCTCCGGTGCAGCGTGCGCTCATCGCGGGAGATCGTGCTCTCGGGGCAAGTGTGTTCCAGCTCGTCGCAGAGCTCGATGCGGGCGACGTGTTCGCGATGCGGGAGATCGATGTTCGCGAGACGGCGACCGCAGGCGAGGCGCTCGAGGCACTCGCGCTCGACGGCGCGGAACTCACGGCAGACGTGGTCTCCGCGATCGCGGAGGGCACGGCGCGGGCGCTTCCGCAGGAGGGTGAGCCGACCTTCGCCGCCAAGCTCACGCTGGCCGACGGACTGCTCGACTGGAACCAGCCCCTCGAGGCCGTCTTCGCCCGGTTCCGCGGCGTGACCCCCGAACCGGGAGCGCACACCACCGTCGCCGGTCAGCCCCTCAAGGTTCTCGAGGCGGTTCCGGCTCCGGATGCCGAATCGCTGCCTCCCGGGCGTCTCCGGGGTACCAAGACGGCTCTGCACATTGGGACGGGCACCGGAGCACTCGCCGTCACGAGGGTGCAGCCTGCGGGCAAGGGAGCGATGAACGCGGTCGACTGGTGGCGCGGTCTGCGCGGGGGAGACGAGCTGGTGGCCGGATCATGAGCGACGAGCGACGGAACCGTCGAAGCACGCCCTCGAACGGCCGACCGCGGGGCGCCCAAGGCTCGGCAGAGGGGCATCGCGGCGGTCAGCGCGGTCCCGGTCGTACCGTGCAGCCCGCGAGACGGGTGGCCTACGATGTGCTGCGCGCGGTCTCCGAGACCGACGCCTATGCGAACCTCGTGCTCCCTTCGGCCATCGCCGAGGCGAGGCTCACGCCTCAGGACGCGGCGCTCGCGACCGAGCTGACCTACGGGACCCTGCGACGGCTCGGGACGTATGACGCGATCATCGCTTCGGCGGCCGATCGCGCGACCGACGGCATCGACCCGGCCGTTCTCGATGCGCTCCGGCTCGCGGTGCACCAGCTTCTCGCGACACGTGTCGCCTCGCACGCCGCGGTGAACGAGTCCGTGAACCTCGTCGCCATCGAATCCGGTCGGGGGGCGTCGAGCTTCGCGAATGCGGTTCTGCGCCGCATCACCCGGGATTCGGCGGAGACCTGGCAGGAGCGCATCGAAGAGCAGGCCCGCTCCGATGACGAGCGCCTGGCGCTGCGTTCTGCGCACCCGGTCTGGGTCATCCGTGCTCTGCGTCGTGCTCTCGCCGCAGAAGGACGTGACACCGAACTGGACGCCCTCCTCGAGGCCGACAATGCCTCACCCGACGTGACACTCGTCGCTCTCCCCGGCCTTGCGGAGCCCGGGGAGCCCCGTCTGCCCTACGCGCCGACGGCGTACGCATCTCCCGGTGGCGATCCGCGTCTGTCGGTCGAGGCCTCGGGAGGCACGGTTCGGGTGCAGGACGAGGGCTCCCAGCTCGTCGCGCTCGCGCTGGCCGGCGTCTCGCCGATCGCGGCGGGGGAGCGCTGGCTCGATCTCTGCGCCGGGCCCGGCGGGAAGACCGCGCTCCTGGCGGCCATCGCGCTCCAGGAAGACGTGATCCTCGAGGCGAACGAGGTCGTCCCCGTCCGCGCGCGCCTGGTGCGCAAGGCGCTCCGTGCCGTCCCCGGCGAGATCGTGGTGCACGAGCAGGACGGTCGCGAGCTCGCGGCCTCTCGTGCCGGCGAGTTCGACCGGATCCTCGTGGACGCGCCGTGCACGGGGCTGGGGGCGCTGCGTCGCCGGCCCGAGGCTCGATGGCGCAAGTCGCCCGCCGATGTCGCCGAGCTCGTTCCGCTCCAGGTGGAGCTGCTCTCCGCCGCGCTCGACGCGCTCGCCCCGGGCGGGATCGTCGCGTACGTCACATGCTCGCCCCACCTCGCCGAGACCACGGGCGTCGTGCAGGAGGTGCTGCGCGGGCGCACCGACATCGTCGAGCTCGATGCGCGCGCAGCGATCGCCGACGTCTCGCGGTCGCCGATCGACCTCGCGACCGAGGGGCGCTCCGGTTCCGGCAGCGCACAGCTCTGGCCGCATCGCCACGGCACCGACGCGATGTTCCTCGCGCTCCTGCAGCGCTCCGCAGCCGTCATCACCACAGGGAAGGAAGACTAGGACCGTGGACCTGCCTCGCGCACCGCGCATCAACCCCAGCATCCTCGCCGCCGACTTCGTGAACATGCAGGCGGATCTCGCCCGCATCGCGACAGCGGACTTCGCGCATGTCGACGTGATGGACAACCACTTCGTGCCCAATCTGACGTTCGGGCCGCAGATGGTCGAGCGCATCCAGGCGACCAGCCCGATCCCGCTCGACGTGCACCTGATGATCACCGACCCGGAGCGCTGGGCACCCGAATACGCCGAGATCGGCGCGGCGAGCGTCACGTTCCACCTCGAGGCCGCCGCCGATCCGGTGACTCTCGCCCGTCGGCTGCGCGACATCGGCTCCCGGGCCGGCGTCGCGGTGAAGCCGGGGACCCCGGTCGACTCGCTGTTCGACGTGCTCGACGAGTTCGATCAGATCCTCGTGATGACGGTCGAGCCCGGGTTCGGCGGACAGAGCTTCATGCCCGAGACGATGCCGAAGCTCCGATCCCTCGCCGACGAGGCGCGTCGGCGCGGCTCCTCCGTCTGGCTCCAGGTCGACGGCGGCATCTCGGATAGCACGATCGAGTACGCGGCCGCTGCCGGCGCAGACACCTTCGTGGCAGGTTCGGCCGTGTACGGCGCCGACGACGTCGAAGCGGCCGTCACCCGGCTGAGAGACCTCGCCCGAGCCGGTAGCCTGGAATCGTGAAGACTTTCGACGAGCTGTTCGCCGAGCTCAGCGTCAAGGCCGAGACCCGTCCCGAAGGATCGGGCACGGTCGCCGAGCTCGACGGCGGCGTGCACACGATCGGCAAGAAGATCGTCGAAGAGGCCGCCGAGGTGTGGATGGCGTCGGAGTACGAGTCCGATGAGGCCGCCGCCGAGGAGATCTCGCAGCTCCTCTATCACGTCCAGGTGATGATGCTCGCGAAGGGTCTCAGCCTGCAAGACGTCTACCGACATCTGTGATGCGCTCCGTTCCTCTCCTCTCGAACTGAAAGCACTCCATGCTGCGCATCGCCGTTCCCAACAAGGGCTCGCTCTCCGAGACCGCCGCCGACATGCTCGCCGAAGCGGGCTACGCCGGACGCCGTGACCCCAAGACCCTCCATGTCATCGACGCCGAGAACGACGTCGAGTTCTTCTTCCTCCGTCCCAAGGACATCGCGACCTACGTCGGCTCCGGTGCGATCGATGTGGGCATCACGGGCCGCGACCTGCTGCTCGACGCGCGGATGCCCGGTGCCCGCGAGATCGAGGCGCTCGGCTTCGCGGGATCCACGTTCCGTTTCGCGGCACCCACCGGTCGCTACACCGACGTGGCCGAGCTCGACGGACTGCGCATCGCCACCTCCTACCCGGGGCTGGTCGACGCGTTCCTCGACGAGCGCGACATCGCGGTCGACCTCGTTCCGCTCGACGGAGCGGTCGAGTCGGCCGTCCGCCTCGGTGTGGCCGACGCGGTCGCCGATGTCGTCGAGACGGGGACCACACTCCGCCAGGCCGGGCTCGAGGTCTTCGGTCCGGTCATCCTGCAGTCGGAGGCCGTGCTCATCGCCGGTCCCGCCGATGCCGAGGGTGCTGAGACGCTCCTGCGTCGGCTTCGCGGCGTCATGGTCGCTCGCCGTTTCGTGATGATCGACTACGACCTGCCGGTCGCTCTCCTCGATGAGGCCGTGAAGATCGCCGGTGGCGTCGAGTCGCCGACCGTCTCACCGCTGCGCGACCCGGAATGGGTGGCCGTGCGCGTCATGGTCGCGCGCACGCGGGTCAACCCGGTCATGGATGCGCTCTATGCGCTCGGCGCTCGCGCCATCCTGGTCACCGCCATCCACAACGCGAGGCTCTGATGACTCTCGCCAGCCGTGTCATCCCGTGTCTGGATGTGGCCGAAGGCCGTGTGGTCAAGGGTGTGAACTTCGAGAATCTGCGCGACATGGGCGACCCGGTCGAACTCGCCAGGCACTATGCGGCCCAGGGTGCCGACGAGATCACGTTCCTCGATGTGACCGCCACGGTCGATGCCCGAGCCACGACCTACGACGTCGTGCAGCGCACCGCCGAGCAGGTGTTCGTGCCGCTGACGGTCGGCGGGGGAGTGCGCAGCGCCGAAGACGTCGCCCGGCTGCTCTCGGTCGGCGCCGACAAGGTGGGGGTCAACTCGGCTGCCATCGCACGCCCCGAGTTGATCGGCGAGATCGCGGACCGCTTCGGCGCACAGGTGCTCGTCCTGTCGCTCGACGTGAAGCGCGCGCCGACCACGCCCTCCGGCTTCGTCGTCACGACGCACGGTGGTCGCACGCAGACCACCCTCGACGCGGTCGCCTGGGCGCGAGAGGCCGTCGAGCGGGGCGCGGGTGAACTGCTGGTCAACTCGATCGATGCCGACGGCACGCGCGACGGGTTCGACCTCGAGCTCGTACGACTCATGCGAGAAGCCGCGTCCGTGCCGGTGATCGCGTCGGGCGGCGCCGGTCAGGTGTCCGATTTCGCGCCGGCCATCAAAGCCGGAGCCGATGCCGTGCTCGCGGCGAGCGTCTTCCACACGGGTGCGCTCACCGTCGGTGACGTCAAGGACGCCCTGCGCGCAGAGGGTGTGGTGGTTCGATGACCTCCGTGGAAGACCGCATCGCGCAGGTCGCCTTCAATGCAGACGGACTGGCGCCCGTGATCGTGCAGCAGTTCGACACGCATGAGGTGCTGATGCTCGCGTGGGTCGACGCCGAGGCGCTGCGGCGCACGCTGACTTCGGGGCGGGCGACCTACTGGTCCCGGTCCCGCCAGGAGTACTGGCGCAAGGGCGACACGTCGGGCCACATCCAGGTGGTGCACGAGGCGCGCCTCGACTGCGACGGCGATGCCATCCTGCTCCTGGTCGCCCAGACCGGCCCCGCCTGCCACACCGGCACGCGCACCTGTTTCGACACCACCGATCTCGAGGCCACCACGGGAACGGATCAGGCATGAGCTTCGCACAGCGCGGTCGCTCGCTCTCCGTCTCCGGCTTCCTGCTCGCCGGTGCGATCGGCATCATCTCGTCGACCCAGACGTGGTTGACGGTGGAGCGTGCGGATGCCGGCGAGGCGATCCTGGTTCCGGGAGCCTCCGCCCTGGTACTGCTCGCTCCGCTCAGCCTGGCGGTGCTCGCCCTCGGTGCGGCCCTCGCCATCTCCGGCAAGGTCGTGCGCCTCGTCTTCGGCGTGCTCGCGGCAGCGACGGCGCTGTTCCTCGGCTGGTCGACGATCCAGCTCCTGCTCACCGAGCCTTTCGACGCCGTCGCCGCGACCGTGACCGAGGTCACGGGTCTCGCCGGTGGTGGCGCGGTCCACGAGGTCGTCACGAGCATCGTGCCGTCGGCGTGGCCGTACATCGCCCTCGTCGGATGGGTGATCCTGCTCGCTGCATCGGTGGTGGTCCTCACGACCTGGCGCGGCTGGAAGGCGGGCGGCCGACGGTATCGCACCGACCACGTCGAAGCCGCACACGAGGGGCCCGTGGACGCAGTCGATTCCTGGGACGACCTGTCCCGAGGAACCGATCCGACGCGTTGACCCCGATAGACTGATTCCGAACTGCACGTCGTCCCCCGGAGGAGAACATGACCAACCCGATCGCCGATCCCGGCCACGGACACTCGCCTGCAGCCTGGACCGCCGTGGTCATCATGCTGGTCGGCGTCGCCGCCGCCACAGTCGCGTTCTGCTTCGAGCAGCCGGTGCTCGTCATGATCTCGCTGGTGCTCGTCCCGATCGGTGCGATCGCGGGTTGGGTGCTCGCCAGGGCCGGTTACGGCGTGAAGGGTCCGAAGTACGCTCCGAAGGCGCACTAATGGTGCTCGCCGACCTGACGGCCGGCGCAGTCGCAGACGCTGAGCGTCGTGCTCTGTCGCGCCCGCTGGATGCGGTCGAACGCGCGGCGCTCGCGCGCCCGGCCGCCAAGGACGCACTCTCGTTCCTCGCCCCCGCCGATCGCGTCAAGATCATCGCCGAGGTCAAGCGAGCGAGCCCGTCGCGTGGCGCACTCGCCGAGATCCCCGACCCTGCTCTGCAGGCATCCCTGTATGAGACGGGCGGAGCCTCGGCGATCAGCGTGCTCACGGAGGAGCGTCGCTTCGGCGGCAGCCTGGCCGACCTCGAGGCCGTCACGGCCCGCGTGTCACTGCCGGTGTTGCGCAAGGACTTCATCGCCACCCGCTATCAGGTGCTCGAGGCTCGAGCCGCGGGCGCCGATCTGGTGCTGCTGATCGTCGCCGGTCTCGAACCCGATGTCCTTCGGGATCTGTTCGGCTTCATCGGCGAGCTGGGCATGACGCCTCTCGTCGAGACGCATTCGGCCGACGAGCTCGAGGCCGCGATCGACCTGGGCGCCCCGCTGATCGGTGTGAACGCACGCGATCTGAAGACCCTCGAGCTCGACCGCGACCTGTTCGGACGCCTGGTCGACCGCATCCCGACGACCGCGGTCAAGATCGCCGAATCCGCGGTGCTCACGCCCGCCGATGTGGTGCACTACCGCTCCGCCGGCGCCGACGTCGTCCTGATCGGCGAGGCGCTCGTGACCGGCGATCCCGTCGCCACCCTCAAGAGTTTCCTGGAGGCATGATGAGCCTGCGCGACCAGCACGGCCCCTTCTTCGGCGAGTTCGGCGGGCGCTTCATGCCCGAGTCGCTCATCGCCGCGATCGACGAGCTGACCGTCGCGTACGAGGAGGCGATCGTCGACCCGGCCTTCCGGGATGAGCTCGCACACCTCCTGAGCTCGTATGCGGGCCGCCCCTCGGCCATCACCGAGGTGCCGCGGTTCGCAGAGCACGCCGGGGGTGCGCGCGTCTTCCTCAAGCGTGAAGACCTGAACCACACGGGGTCGCACAAGATCAACAACGTGCTCGGCCAGGCGCTGCTCACGAAGCGCCTCGGCAAGACCCGCGTGATCGCCGAGACGGGTGCGGGACAGCACGGTGTCGCCACGGCGACCGCCGCAGCACTGTTCGGTCTGGACTGCACGATCTACATGGGCGAGGTCGACACCGAGCGTCAGGCGCTCAACGTCGCCCGTATGCGTCTTCTCGGCGCGGAGGTCATCCCGGTCACTTCGGGTTCGCGCACGCTCAAGGACGCGATCAACGACGCCTACCGCGACTGGGTGGCGTCGGTCGAGACGACCAACTACATCTTCGGCACCGCCGCCGGTCCGCACCCGTTCCCGGCGATGGTCCGCGACTTCCAGAAGATCATCGGCGAAGAGGCCCGCGCGCAACTGCTCGACGAGGTCGGTCGGCTCCCGGATGCGGTCGTCGCCTGTGTGGGTGGCGGATCCAACGCCATCGGCATGTTCGACGCGTTCCTCGACGACGAGGGCGTCAAGCTCTACGGCGTGGAGGCAGCCGGTGACGGCGTCGACACCGAGAAGCACGCGGCCTCGATCGAGCGCGGGCGCCCCGGTGTGCTGCACGGCGCCAAGACGTACGTGCTCCAGAACGAAGACGGTCAGACCATCGAGTCGCACTCCATCTCCGCCGGACTCGACTATCCGGGCGTCGGTCCGGAGCACTCGTGGCTCGCCGACATCGGGCGCGCCGAGTACATCCCGGCCACCGATGACGAGGCGATGCAGGCGCTGCGGCTGCTCAGCCGCACCGAGGGCATCATCCCGGCCATCGAGTCGGCCCATGCTCTCGCTGGCGCTCTGCGCATCGGACGCGAGCTGGGCCCGGATGGGCTCATCGCGATCTGTCTCTCCGGCCGCGGCGACAAGGACATGGACACCGCCGCACGCTACTTCGCGCTGTACGACGAAGCCGCGCTCGCGCACGACGTCGCCGAGGAGAGCGAGGCCGAAGACACGGCCTCGAAGGGGGAGCCGCAGCTATGAGTCGCGTCGAACAGGCGATCCAGCGCGCACAGGACGCCGGTCGCAGCGCCTTCGTCGGATATCTGCCGGTCGGTTTCCCCGACCTCGAGACGAGCATCCAGGCCGCCATCGCCCTGGCCGAGAACGGCGTCGACATCATCGAGCTGGGCCCGCCGTACAGCGACCCGGTGATGGACGGCGCGATCATCCAGGAGGCGACCACCACGGCTCTCGCCGCGGGGTTCCGGATGGCCGACCTCTTCACGGCGATCCGTGCGATCACCGCGGCCACCGACGTGCCCGTCCTCGTGATGACGTACTGGAACCCCGTCATGCAGTACGGCGTCGACCGCTACGCCGACGACCTGCTCGCCGCGGGCGGCGCGGGGCTCATCACACCCGACATCACGCCCGACGCCGCAGGGGAGTGGATCGCCGCCAGTGAGCGGACCGGTCTCGATCGGGTGTTCCTCGCAGCCCCCACCTCGTCCGACGAGCGGCTCGACCTCGTGGTGAAGTCGTCCACCGGTTTCGTCTACACGGTCTCGACCATGGGCATCACGGGGGAGCGCGCCGAACTCGACCGCGCCGCCCGCACCCTGGTCGGCCGCCTCCGCGCACACGGGGCGCACCGCGCGTGCGTGGGCATCGGCATCTCCACCGCCGAACAGATCGCCGGTGTGTCGGAGTACGCCGACGGCGCGATCGTCGGGACCGCACTGGTCCGCGCTCTCCGTGACGGCGGCGTCCCCGCCCTCGCCGAGGTCACCCGAAACCTGGCAGCCGGCACCGCGTCGGCGCGCCCCGATACCGAGAACTAGAATCGCACTCATGTCACTCGCGTTCCCCAGCACCGTCACCAACGTGCTCGCCAGCATCCCGAGCCCTCCGGTGTCGTACATCGACCTCGGACCCGTACGGATCCACTTCTACGCGCTGTGCATCATCGCGGGCATCATCGCGGCGACGCTGCTGACCAACTACCGCCTGACCAAGCGCGGAGCGGAGCCGTGGGTCGTGATCGACATCTCGATCCTCGCCGTGCCGCTGGCCATCATCGGTGCCCGAATCTTCCACGTGCTCACCCACCCGAACTTCTACTTCGGCGAGGGCAGGAACACCTGGAACCCGTTCGAGCCCGGTTCGGTGTGGGCCATCTGGGAGGGCGGGATCGCGATCTTCGGCGCTCTGATCGGCGGCGCGATCGGCGCGTACCTCGGCTGCCGATGGACGGGCATCCGCTTCTGGACGTTCGCCGACGCGCTGGCGCCCGGTCTGCTGCTCGCTCAGGCCATGGGCCGCTTCGGCAACTGGTTCAACCACGAGCTCTTCGGCCTTCCCACCGACCTGCCGTGGGGGCTGGAGATCGAGTCGACGAACTCGGCATTCCCTGCCGGTCTGCCCGAGGGCACCCTGTTCCACCCGACCTTCCTCTACGAGGTGATCTGGAACGGCCTGGGCGTACTGGTGCTCCTGTGGCTCGGCCGCAAGCTGTTCTTCCAGTGGGGACGCCTGTTCGCGATCTACCTCATCTGGTACAGCGCGGGCCGCATCGTCTGGGAGTCGATCCGCATCGATCCGAGCGAGATCATCCTGGGCCTGCGCAGCAACGTCTGGGCAGCGATCATCGGCGTCGTCGTCGGGCTGGTGATCCTCGTCGTGCAGACGCGTCGTCACCCCGGTCTCGAGCCCTCGCCGTACCAGCCGGGACGCGAGAAGACCGACGCCGACGCTGATGTACAATCGCAGAACAATCCCTCTGACTTCGTGGACGTGAGCGAGCCTCCGACCGAGGAAGTCACCGCAGGAGCCACTGCCACAAGCACTGCTCCCACGAGCGAGAACGGCTCCCGATAACAACGCCACCTCGTGGCGGGAGAACCATTGCACTGAACGAGCGGGCCGACGTCGTCCCCGGGTTTCACTGAAGATCTGAGGACGGTAACTGGTGTATTTCCAGCCACCCTACGGCGCGTCCGGCGCCTACCCCCCGAAGCAGGGCATGTACAACCCGGCGTTCGAAAAAGACGCCTGCGGCCTCGCCATGGTCGCGACCCTGCGCGGCGAAGCCGGGCACGACATCATCGCGTTGGCCCTCGAGGCCCTGCGCAACCTGGAGCACCGCGGAGCCATCGGCTCCGATGCGGGCACCGGGGACGGCGCCGGCATCCTGACGCAGATGCCCGATGCATTCCTCCGCGCAGTCGTTGGCTTCGAACTGCCGCCCGTGGGGGAGTACGCCGCTGGACTGGCCTTCCTGCCTCGCGATTCGAGCGAGCGCCGCCAGCAGAAAGCCGGGATCGAGAAGATCGCCCGCTCCGAGGGACTTCGCGTCCTCGGCTGGCGCGAGGTTCCCACCGCCAACGAGAACCTCGGCAAGCTCGCCGATGAGGCGCGTCCTGCCTTCGAGCAGCTGTTCGTCAGCGCCGGCGGAGCGACCCACACCGATGCCCCTCTGACGGGCATCGCCCTCGACCGCGTCGCCTACCGCCTGCGCAAGCGCGCCGGACACGAGCTCGGCGCCTACTTCGTCTCCCTCTCGGCCCGCACCCTCGGGTACAAGGGCATGGTCACGACGCTGCAGCTCGAACCGTTCTACCCCGACCTGCAGGACGAGCGCTTCGCCTCGGAGCTGGCCGTCGTGCATTCCCGCTACTCCACGAACACCTTCCCGTCGTGGCCGCTCGCGCAGCCTCTGCGCATGCTCGCCCACAACGGCGAGATCAACACGGTCGGCGGAAACCGCAACTGGATGCGCGCCCGCCAGTCGCAGCTCGAGTCCGAGCTTCTCGGCGACATCCAGCCGCTGCTTCCGATCTGCACCGACGGCGCCAGCGACTCCGCGTCGTTCGATGAGGTGCTCGAGCTGCTGACCCTGACCGGGCGCAGTCTGCCGCACGCCATCATGATGATGGTTCCCGAGGCGTACGAGAAGCAGGCCGACATCACGCCGGAGCTGCGCTCGTTCTACGAGTACCACTCCAACCAGATGGAGCCGTGGGACGGTCCGGCCGCCCTCATCTTCACCGACGGCACGCTCGTCGGCGCCACGCTCGACCGCAACGGTCTGCGTCCCGGACGCTGGACCGAGACGACCGACGGCCTGGTCGTGATCGGTTCCGAGACCGGTGTGCTGCAGTTCGAGCCCGAGCGCATCAAGCGTCGCGGACGCCTGCAGCCGGGGAAGATGTTCCTCGTCGACACCTCGCAGCGTCGCATCGTCGAAGACAGCGAGATCAAGCACGATCTCGCCACGATGCACCCGTGGCAGGAGTGGCTGGATGCCGGCGCCGTGCGGCTCGCCGAGCTGCCCGAGCGCGAGCACATCGTGCACCCGCCCGCATCGATCACCCGTCGTCAGCGCACGTTCGGATACACCGAGGAAGAGGTCCGCATCCTCCTCACCCCGATGGGGCAGACCGGTGTCGAGCCTCTCGGCGCGATGGGCTCGGACACGCCGATCGCGGTGCTCAGCAAGCGTCCGCGCCTGCTGTTCGACTACTTCACGCAGCAGTTCGCCCAGGTCACGAACCCGCCGCTCGACTCGATCCGTGAAGAGGTCGTCACGAGCCTCAAGCTGGGCCTCGGCCCCGAGAGCAACCTGCTCTCCTGGGGTCCGGAGCACACGCGCACCGTGTCGCTCGACTTCCCGGTGATCGACAACGACGAGCTCGCGAAGATCCGCCACATCGACAAGGCCATGCCCGGTCGGTCGAGCGCGACCATTCGCGGTCTGTACCACTTCGATGCCGGCCCCCAGACGCTGCAGGACCGTCTCACGGAGATGTGCGCCGAGGTCGACGAGGCGATCGCGAACGGTGCCGAGTTCATCATCCTGTCCGACCGTGACTCGAACAAGGATCTCACTCCCATCCCGTCGCTGCTCATGGTCTCGGCGATCCACCACCACCTCATCCGGCGCGAGAACCGCATGAAGGTCGGTCTCATCGTCGAAGCCGGTGACGTTCGCGAGGTTCATCACGTCGCGACCCTGATCGGTTACGGCGCCTCCGCCGTCAACCCGTACCTCGCGATGGAGACGGTCGAGCACCTGGTGCGCACCGGCTACATCACCGGGATCTCGCCGGAGAAGGCCGTCAAGAACCTGATCTACGCGCTCGGCAAGGGCGTGCTCAAGATCATGTCGAAGATGGGCATCTCCACGGTGTCGTCGTACGCGGGCGCCCAGGTGTTCGAGGCGGTCGGACTCAGCCAGGAGTTCATCGACGCCTACTTCACGCGCACCGAGTCCAAGCTCGGCGGCATCGGCATCGAGCAGGTCTTCGCCGAGAACCAGGCGCGTCACGACTACGCCTATCCCGAGGATGCTGCTGCGCGTGCGCACGAGCGGCTGTGGACCGGCGGCGAGTACCAGTGGCGACGTGACGGTTCCCCGCACCTGTTCAACCCGGAGACGGTGTTCAAGCTGCAGCACTCGACCCGCACCCGGCGCTACGACATCTTCCGTGAGTACACGAAGCTCGTCGACGATCAGGCGGCCGAGCTGAAGACGCTGCGCGGTCTGTTCCAGCTGCGCACCGGCACACGCAAGCCCGTCCCGCTGGACGAGGTCGAGCCGGTGTCCGCGATCGTCAAGCGCTTCTCGACGGGCGCGATGAGCTATGGCTCGATCTCCCGTGAGGCGCACGAGACGCTCGCGATCGCGATGAACAGCATCGGCGCGAAGTCGAACACGGGCGAGGGCGGCGAAGACCCCGACCGTCTCGTCGATCCCGAGCGCCGCAGCTCGATCAAGCAGGTGGCCTCCGGACGCTTCGGAGTGACCAGCCTGTACCTCACCGAGGCCGACGACATCCAGATCAAGCTCGCCCAGGGCGCCAAGCCCGGCGAGGGCGGTCAGCTGCCGCCGACCAAGGTGTACCCGTGGGTGGCGCGCACCCGTCATGCGACGGCCGGCGTCGGACTCATCTCCCCGCCGCCGCACCACGACATCTACTCGATCGAAGACCTCAAGCAGCTCATCTTCGACCTGAAGCGGGCGAACCCCGAGGCGCGCATCCATACGAAGCTCGTGAGCCAGTCGGGTATCGGCGCAGTGTCGGCCGGCGTGGCCAAGGCGCTCAGCGACGTCATCCTGGTCTCCGGCCACGACGGCGGAACGGGTGCGAGCCCCCTGAACTCGCTCAAGCACGCGGGAACGCCGTGGGAGCTCGGTCTCGCCGAGACACAGCAGACGCTCATGCTCAACGGCATGCGCGACCGCGTGGTGGTGCAGGTCGACGGTCAGCTCAAGACCGGCCGCGATGTGATCATCGGCGCGCTGCTGGGTGCGGAGGAGTTCGGCTTCGCCACGGCTCCGCTCGTCGTCAGCGGCTGCATCATGATGCGCGTCTGCCACCTCGACACCTGCCCCGTGGGCGTCGCGACACAGAACCCGGTGCTGCGCGAGCGGTTCACGGGCAAGCCGGAGTTCGTCGTCAACTTCATGGAGTTCATCGCCGAAGAGGTGCGTGAACTCCTCGCGGAGCTCGGCTACCGCTCGATCGACGAGATCGTCGGCCGCGCCGACCTCATCGAGGTCAACGCCGCGGTCGAGCACTGGAAGGCCGACGGACTCGACCTCACCCCCGTTCTCGAAGGCCCGGTGTTCCCGGCGGGCGAGCCGCGTCGCAGCGGTCGCACGCAGGATCACGAGCTCGAGAAGCACTTCGACGTGCAGCTGATCGACATCGCCAAGGGCGCACTGCTCAACGGCGAACCCGTCGTGGTCGAGCTGCCGATCGCCAACACCGAGCGCGCCGTCGGCACGATGCTGGGACACCAGGTGACTTCGCGGCACGGCGCCGCCGGTCTGCCCGAGGGCACCATCGACGTGACGCTGCACGGCACCGCCGGACAGTCGCTCGGTGCTTTCCTCCCGCCGGGGATCGTGCTGCGCCTGGAGGGCGACGCGAACGACTACGTCGGCAAGGGACTCTCGGGTGGCGACATCACCATCCGTCCGCCGCGCGGTTCTGCGATCGCTCCGCATGAGAACGTGATCGCCGGCAACGTGATCGGCTACGGCGCGACTTCGGGGACGATGTTCATCTCCGGTGTCGTGGGTGAGCGCTTCCTCGTCCGCAACTCGGGCGCGACCGCGGTCGTCGAGGGGGTGGGCGACCACGCGCTGGAGTACATGACCGGCGGGCTCGCCGTGATCCTCGGATCGACCGGGCGCAACTTCGGTGCGGGCATGTCCGGGGGAGTGGCGTACGTGCACGCGCTCGACACGAGCAAGGTGAACGCCCAGTCGCTCGGCAGCGGGGAGCTTCTGCTCGAACCGCTCGACCGTGCCGACCTCGAGGTACTGCGCAGCCTGCTGGTCGCGCACGTCGAACGTACGGCCTCGCCGCGAGCGTCCGCGCTTCTCGAGAGCTTCGAGGAGACCGCTGCTGAGTTCGTGAAGGTGCTGCCTCGTGACTTCGCCGCCGTGCGGAGCATGCGCGAGGAGGCGCTGGCCGAGGGGATCGACCCCGACGGCGACATCGTGTGGAACCGCATACTGGAGGTGACCGGTGGCTGACCCCAAAGGCTTTCTGAAGGTGACCGAGCGGGAGCTTCCCGCACGTCGTCCCGTGCCCGTGCGCATCATGGACTGGAAAGAGGTCTACGAGCCCGGCGACAAGCAGGTCCTGCGTCGTCAGGCCGGTCGCTGCATGGACTGCGGTGTGCCGTTCTGCCATCAGGGCTGCCCGCTCGGCAACCTGATCCCCGAGTGGAACGACCTGACGTGGCGCGGCGAGGGTCGCGAGGCGATCGAGCGCCTCCACGCCACGAACAACTTCCCGGAGTTCACCGGTCGTCTGTGCCCCGCACCGTGCGAGAGCTCGTGCGTGCTCGGCATCAACCAGCCCGCCGTGACCATCAAGCAGATCGAGGTCTCGATCATCGACGAGGCCTTCGCCAAGGGCTGGGTCGAGGCGGAGCCGCCGGAGCGCCTGACCGGCAAGACCGTCGCGGTCGTCGGATCGGGGCCCGCGGGTCTCGCCGCCGCCCAGCAGCTCACGCGTGCCGGCCACACCGTCGCGGTCTTCGAGCGCGACGACCGCATCGGCGGTCTGCTGCGCTACGGGATCCCGGACTTCAAGATGGAGAAGTCTCAGCTCGAGTCGCGCCTGCGCCAGATGCAGGAGGAGGGCACCCGCTTCCGCGCGGGCGTCGAGATCGGCAAGGACATCTCCTGGCCCGACCTGCGTGCGCGCTACGACGCGGTCGTCATCGCGACCGGTTCGACGGTGCCGCGTGATCTCGCCATCCCCGGACGCGACCTCGATGGCGTGCACTTCGCCATGGAGTACCTGGTCGAGTCCAACCACGTGGTCGCCGGCGACAAGGTCCCCGACCAGATCAGCGCCGAAGGCAAGCATGTCATCGTCATCGGCGGCGGCGACACCGGCGCAGACTGCATCGGCACCGCACACCGTCAGGGCGCGCTGAGCGTCACCAACCTCGCGATCGGCAAGCAGCCGGGCGACGCGCGTCCCGACCACCAGCCGTGGCCGATGATGCCGACCCTGTTCGAGGTCTCCTCTGCGCACGAGGAGGGCGGCGAGCGGGTGTTCCTCGCGTCGACCGTCGAGTTCCTCGGCAACGAGGTCGGCGAGGTCCGTGCGCTGCGGGTGGCCGAGACCGAGTACATCGACGGTCGTCGCGTGCCCAAGAGCGGCACTGAGCGCGAGATCCCGGCCGACCTGATCCTCATCGCCATGGGGTTCACCGGCCCTGAGCAGGACGGCTACACCGAGGAGACGCTCCCGCAGGTCACCGACCGTGGCGCGTTCCGTCGCGACAACGGCTACGAGTCGACGGTTCCCGGCGTGTTCGTCGCCGGCGACGCCGGCCGTGGACAGTCGCTCATCGTCTGGGCCATCGCCGAGGGCCGCGCGGCCGCCGCGAACGTCGATCGGTTCCTGATGGGCACCACGGTTCTTCCCGAGCCGGTGCGCCCGAGCGATGTCGCGATCGGTCTCCAGCCCGCGTAGGCTGAGGCCGGCACCGTCGCCTGATTTACCTTCCCCCACTTCTACCCTGGAGAAATCTTTGAGACGCGCGAAAATCGTCGCCACCCTGGGCCCCGCCACCTCCACCTATGAGACGGTGCGTGCACTGATCGATGCGGGGGTGGACGTCGCTCGACTGAACCTCAGCCACGGTGACTACTCCGTGCACGAGAACAACTACGCCAACGTGCGTCGTGCCGCAGAGGACGCCGGTCGCCCGGTCGCCATCCTCGTCGACCTGCAGGGACCGAAGATCCGTCTCGGCAAGTTCGAGAACGGCCCGTACGAGCTCGCCAAGGGCGACATCTTCAAGATCACCACCGAAGACATCATCGGCAACAAGGACATCTGCGGAACGACCTTCAAGGGCCTCCCGCAGGACGTCAAGCCCGGTGACTTTCTCCTCATCGACGACGGCAAGGTCCGTGTTGAGGTCGTCGAGACCGACGGTGTGACCGTCACCACGAAGGTCATCGTCGCGGGCGCCGTATCCAACAACAAGGGCATCAACCTGCCCGGTGTCGCCGTGAACGTCCCCGCACTGAGCGAGAAGGACGAGGACGACCTGCGTTGGGGTCTGCGCATCGGCGCCGACCTGATCGCGCTGTCGTTCGTGCGCAACGCCTCCGATGTCACCCGCGTGCACGAGATCATGGCGGAAGAGGGCGTTCGCGTCCCCGTCATCGCCAAGGTCGAGAAGCCGCAGGCCGTCGACGCACTCGAAGAGATCGTCGACGCATTCGATTCGATCATGGTCGCCCGTGGCGACCTCGGTGTCGAGCTTCCGCTCGAGGCCGTACCGATCGTGCAGAAGCGCGCCGTCGAGATCGCCCGCCGCATGGCGAAGCCCGTCATCGTCGCGACGCAGATGCTCGAGTCGATGATCAACAGCCCCGTGCCGACGCGCGCCGAGACCTCGGACGTCGCGAACGCCGTGCTCGACGGTGCGGACGCGGTCATGCTTTCCGGTGAGACCAGCGTCGGCGACTACCCGGTCGTCGTGGTCGAGACCATGGCTCGCATCATCGAGTCGACCGAGGAGCACGGCCTGGAGCGCATCGCGCCGCTCACGGCCAAGCCCCGCACCCAGGGTGGTGCGATCACCCTGGCCGCCCTCGAAGTCGCCGAGTTCGTCGACGCGAAGTTCCTCTGCGTGTTCACGCAGTCGGGTGACTCCGCGCGTCGTCTCTCGCGCCTGCGCTCGCGCATCCCGATGATCGCGTTCACGCCGGAACCCGACATCCGCCGCCGTATGGCCCTCACGTGGGGCATCCGCTCGACCCTGGTCGACATGGTGCAGCACACCGACCTGATGTATCACCAGGTCGACGAGTATCTGCTCGGCAACAAGCTGGCCGAGGAAGGGGACAAGGTCGTCGTGATCTCCGGTTCCCCTCCCGGAATCATCGGATCGACGAACGACCTTCGCGTGCACAAGGTCGGCGATGCGATCCGCGGTGCAGCCCCGATCTACAAGGCCGGCGTCTGACACTCAGCATCCAGAGGGGGCGAGACTTCGGTCTCGCCCCCTCTGTCGTGCGGTCGTGGGTCATGTCCGATCCGCGATCTTTCCTGTAACGTGATACATGTCTGATTGGAAGTCGATCTGTGCCTAGACCCACATTCCTGGGCGGGTGGTGGCCCGCTATCCTGTTCTTCGCTTCACTCCTCCTGGCTGCGATCACCCGCATCGATCCATGGATCATCGGCATTTCCACGGCGTCGCTGATCCTGATCGGCTTCGGCGTCGAGTGGTGGGCGCAGCAATCCCGTCGACAGAAGCCACCGGCCTGATCGCTGGGTGAAAAGTGGAGGGACGTCCGGTGCGGTCCGGTAGTTTTTCCCTCATGAGTCGAAGCCGTCTGCGGAGGAGCACGTCATCGGCGTGCTGAGGAACGCGGGCTGGTGGCTGGCCGACTACGCGTACGCGGGCTACTGGCAGCTGCGCGCGACGTTCGACCGCACCGACGCCGCGAACTTCGCATCGGGGAGCGCCGCGCACATCGTCGTCCTGCCCGGAGTGTACGAGACCTGGAAGTTCATGCAGCCCCTCGTGGAGCAGATGCACGCGCGCGGCCACGCCGTCCACATCGTCGACACGCTTCGTCGGAACGAGCGTCCGGTGGCCGACATCGCGGCGGCTGTCGCGGAGTTCCTCGAGCGCAAAGGGCTCACCGACGTGATCCTGGTCGCACACAGCAAGGGAGGCCTCGCAGGCAAGCTCGTCATGACCGGCCCGGCGGGGGAGCGGGTGCGCTCGATGCTGGCGATCGCTACGCCGTTCGGCGGCTCGCGCTACGCCCGTCTGATGCTGTCGCGCACCCTGCGCGCCTTCTCGCCGGAAGATCCATCGATCGTGGACATCGCCCGGCAGCTCACGGTCAATGAACGGATCGTCTCGATCTATGCGGCGTTCGATCCCCACATCCCGGAGGGGAGCGAGCTGGCCGGGGCAAAGAACGTGCGACTCGAGACCGGAGGGCACTTCCGGATCCTCCAGCACCCTCGCGTCCTGGCCGAACTGGCCGTGCTTGCCGAGTAGTCGCCTCAGCGCGAGGTGAAGGATAGGAACGCAGCGATCAGCCCTGCGAAGACGAGGATCCCGATCGCGACACCGTGGACGACGCGACCGGCGACGAGCATCGGGAGGTCACGTCCGTCATAGGACGCGGGATTGAACATCAAGCGCCGTGCCCCGTGGCTCCAGCGGATGTGGAATCCGATGCCGCGGAGCGCGTGCGCTGGTGCGGCGAAGGTCTGTCCCCGCGCTTCGCGCGATGCCTTCCACGTCGCCTGCACCGCGTACCAGGTGATGACGAAGAACGGCATCACCAACGATGCTGCCCAGGCGATGAGCGCGATTCCGATCAGGAGTCCCGCTCCCGAACCCAGCGAGCGGTACAGGAACACGCCGAGAGCGGCGAGTCCCACGGCCGCGGGAACGAGCAGCAGACCCCAGCCCCAGCCGGGATGGAGTTCGACCGGCTGAGGGCGAGTGACCACTTCGTCATCAGGCCAGTTCATCGCAGTCTCCTCCGGTCATCGCGCCCGCGGGCCCGGGATGCGAGGTCGATCTGAGGCTGTGCGAGTGATTCAGCGGTCTCGACCGCGATTCGTGTGCCGGCGGTGGGACTCGAACCCACACGCCCTTTCGGACAAAGCATTTTGAGTGCTCCGCGTCTGCCATTCCGCCACGCCGGCTCGTGTGTCGCGTCTACGACTTTAGCGCAGGGGAGAGGCGCGATCCTCCGCGCCGAGCAACTACAGCCCGCTCACCGACCACTCCACTAGGATGGTTCTGTGACAGAGCAAGAAGAGCAGGCCGAGCAGCCCACGTCATCCGCCCCCCGACGCGTCGTCGTCGCCGAGGATGAGTCGCTGATCCGCCTCGACATCGTCGAGATCCTCCGCGACAACGGCTTCGATGTCGTCGGTGAGGCCGGTGACGGCGAGACCGCGGTCGCGCTCGCGACCGAGCTGCGTCCCGACCTGGTCATCATGGACGTGAAGATGCCTCAGCTCGACGGCATCAGCGCCGCCGAGAAGCTGCACAAGGGCAACATCGCGCCGGTCGTCCTCCTCACGGCGTTCAGCCAGAAGGAGCTCGTCGAGCGGGCAAGCGAAGCAGGCGCACTCGCCTACGTCGTGAAGCCGTTCACGCCGAACGACCTCCTCCCCGCGATCGAGATCGCCCTCGCCCGCCACGAGCAGATCATCACGCTCGAGGCCGAAGTCGCCGACATGGTCGAGCGCTTCGAGACCCGCAAGCTCGTCGACCGGGCCAAGGGTCTGCTCAACGAGAAGATGGGCCTGAGCGAGCCCGAGGCGTTCCGCTGGATCCAGAAGGCGTCCATGGACCGCCGCCTGACGATGCAGGACGTCGCCAAGGCCATCATCGAGCAGCTCGCCCCCAAGAAGTAGCGGTGAGCGCCGGAGTCCTCCGGCTCGATGGCGAGCACATCCTGCGACCCGTCCGCACCGGCGACGGTGCAGCGCTTTCGAGGGCCTACCTGTCGAACCGAGAGCACCTCGCGCCGTGGGAGCCGATTCGCGACGAGTCCTTCTTCACGATCGAATCGCAGGAGCGTCACGCGCAAGAGTGCGTCGCCGACGCTGAGTCCGGTCGCAGCATCCGTTTCGTGATCGAGTCCGAAGACGGTGAGATCCGTGGACGGATGAACATCAACAACATCGTCCGTGGTGCGTTCTGGAGCGCCGACCTCGGCTATTGGGTCGACGTCGCGAGGCAGCACCGCGGACTCGCGACCCGCGCGGTGTCACAGATCCTGGAATACTCGCGCACGGAGCTGCGTCTCCACCGGATGCAGGCCGCAACACTGCTGCACAACATCGGATCCCAGCGCGTTCTCCTCGGAAACGGCTTCGAGCGCATCGGACTGGCTCCGAAGTATCTCCGCATCGCGGGGGAGTGGCAGGATCACGTGCTGTTCCAGCGGCTGCTGGAGGAGCCGCTCAGCGCTCTGCGGGAACGTCCTTGATCATGTTGGTGATGCGGATCGTCGAGCAGCGCCGACCCTGATCATCGGTCACGACGATCTCGTGGACGGTGATGCTTCGCCCCAGATGAACGGGCGTGCATACCCCGGTCACGACCCCGGAGGTCGCGGAGCGCGTGTGAGTCGCATTGATGTCGACACCGACCGCCAGCCGACCGGCGCCGGCGTGGAGGTTCGCGGCCATCGAGCCGAGCGATTCTCCGAGCACCACGTACGCGCCGCCGTGCATGAGCCCGACGGGCTGCGTGTTGCCCTCGACGGGCATCGTCGCGACGCAGCGTTCGACGCTGAACTCGACGAACTCCATGCCCATCTTCTCGGCCAGAGCACCCATCCCGCGGGCCGTGGCCCAGTCGAGTCCCTCGCTCGTCGCGACGTCGCTCATGCATCCTCCTCAGCGGGTGTCTGTCGTCCTCGTTAGGCTGACAGGGTGACGGACTCCGCAAAGCCTACCCTCATGGTCGTCGACGGCCATTCGCTCGCCTATCGTGCCTTCTTCGCCCTTCCGGTCGAGAACTTCACGACCAAGGACAACCAGCACACGAACGGCATCTACGGGTTCCTGTCGATGCTGGTGAACCTCATCAAAGCCGAGCAGCCGACGCACCTGGCCATCGCCTTCGACACCTCGCGTCACTCGTTCCGCACCGATGAGTATCCGGAATACAAGGCCACGCGCTCCGAGTCGCCGCAGGAGTTCAAGGGACAGATCCCGCTGCTGCAGGACTGCCTCGCCGCCATGTCGATCCCGGTCCTCACGAAAGAGGGGATCGAGGCCGACGACATCCTCGCGACGCTCGCGTCCCAGGGCGCGGAACAGGGCTTCGATGTCCTCGTCGTCTCGGGCGACCGCGACACCATCCAGCTCGTCAACGACGATGTCACGCTGCTCTACCCGTCGGTGCAGGGCGTCTCCCAGCTCAAGCGCTACGACCCGACGACCGTCCAGGAGCGTTACGGGGTCCGACCCGAGCAGTACCCCGACATCGCGGCACTCGTCGGCGAGACCAGCGACAACCTGCCCGGCGTGCCGAAGGTCGGCGAGAAGACCGCGGTCAAGTGGCTCACGCAGTTCGGGTCACTCGACGAGCTGATCGCGCGAGCCGATGAGATCAAGGGCGTGGTCGGCGGAAATCTCCGCGATCACATCGAAGACGTGCGCCGCAACCGCAAGCTCAACCGTCTGCTCACCGATGTCGAGCTTCCGGTCGGACCGGCTGACCTCGAGGTCGCACCGATCGACGCGCAGGCCGTGCGCGACATCTTCGCCAGTCTGGAGTTCCGCACGCTCCTGCCTCGGGTGTTCGAGGCCGTCGGAGCGGGCGAAGTCGCCGACGATCCAGCCTCCGTCGTCGTCCTTCCCGTCCCGTCCGAGGTCGCGCCCGCCGATCTCGCTGCCTGGGCCGCAGCGCAGGACGGCGATGTCTCCCTCCGCGTCGCCACCCAGGGCGGCGTCCCGGTGCGCATCGGCGCGGCCACGCTGACCGAGCTGCGCGAGGCCGACTGGACGGACACCGCTGCCGAAGCCCTGCGCGAATGGATCGAATCCGACGCGCCGAAGGTGCTCCACGACGCGAAGCTGCAGGTCAAGGCACTGATCCGTCAGGGCATCCGTCTCCGCGGCCTTTCGTACGACACGAGTCTCGCCGGCTGGCTGCTGCGCCCCAGCTTCCCCGACAAGACCCTCGCCGACCTGGTCGAGCGCTATCTGGGCGAGAAGCTCCCGGAAGCCGACCCGTCGCAGCTCGTGCCCGAGACCGAGGGTGCGACGCCGTCGCAGGAGGCGTGGTTCGCCCTGCGCGTCGCCGATGCGCTGCGGGAAGACATCCCGGAGTCGGTGGGCACGGTCCTGGTCGACATCGAGCTGCCGACTCTCCTCACCCTGGCCGATATGGAGGTCGCCGGCGTGGCGGTCTCCCACGAGGTGCTCTCGACCTTCTCCGGCGAGCTCGCCACGCGCGCCGAGGGGCTCGCCCAGGAGGCGTTCTCCGTGGTCGGACGTGAGTTCAACCTCGGCTCGCCCAAACAGCTGCAGGAGGTCCTGTTCGAAGACCTCCAGCTCCCGAAGACGCGCAAGACGAAGACGGGGTACTCGACGGATGCCGCGGTCCTCGCCGACCTGCAGGAAAGCCACCCGCATCCCTTCCTGAGCCTGCTGCTGCAGCACCGCGAAGCCACAAAGCTCCGTCAGATCATCGAATCGCTCGACACGGCGATCGGCGACGACCACCGCGTCCACACGACGTATGTGCAGACCGGAAGTCAGACCGGACGGCTCTCCAGTACCGACCCCAACCTGCAGAACATCCCGGTGCGCACCGAGGAATCCCGCCGCATCCGCAGTGCGTTCGAGGTCGGCGAGGGTTACGAAGCTCTCCTCACCGCCGACTACTCGCAGATCGAGATGCGCATCATGGCGCACCTGTCAGGCGACGAAGGGCTGATCGAGGCGTTCAACAGCGGTGAAGACCTGCACCGTTTCGTGGGTGCACGGGTCTTCGGCGTCGACCCGAGCGATGTGACGCCGGCCATGCGCACGAAGGTCAAGGCGATGTCGTACGGCCTGGTCTACGGCCTCTCGGCGTTCGGGCTCTCCAAGCAGCTGCGCATCGAGCAGTCCGAGGCCAAGCAGCTCATGGTCGAGTACTTCGCCCGTTTCGGCGCGGTGCGCGACTACCTGCGCGCCTCGGTGATGAAGGCGAAGGAGGTCGGCTACACCGAGACGATCTTCGGCCGCCGCCGTCCGTTCCCCGACCTCGCGAGCCCGAACAGGGTGCTGCGAGAGAACGCCGAGCGTGCAGCTCTCAACGCGCCGATCCAGGGCAGTGCGGCCGACATCATGAAGATCGCGCTGCTGCACATCCACGACGATCTGCGGTCCGAACAGCTCTCCTCGCGGGTGCTGCTGCAGATCCACGATGAGCTCGTGGTCGAAGTCGCTCCGGGGGAGTGGGATGCTACCGAGCGCATCGTCCGTTCGCGCATGGGAGACGCAGCCGAGCTGACCGTGCCGCTCGACGTGCAGGTCGGCCGTGGTCGCGATTGGAACGAAGCCGCGCACTGACCTCCGGCGGTGGGAGGGGGCCGGGGATTAGGCTGGCAGTTATGACTTCAGCTCCCCGCACCCCCTCCGCCATCGACGCCGTCGCCGATGAATGGGTCGACAAGATCGCGGTTCTGGCGCCCACGCTCGGCACCTATATCGGCCGCGATGAGGTGAACGATCGTTTCGGCGACCTGAGCCCGGCCGGACATGAGGAGATCGCCGAGGCGACCCGGTCGACCCTCGACAAGCTGTCTGCCCTCACGCCGGTCGACGCGATCGACGAGGTCACCAAGACCGATCTCAGCGCGGAACTCCGCCTGGACCTCGAGCTCCACGACGCCAAGTGGCATCTCCGCGACCTCAACGTCATCGCCTCGGCCGCGCAGGATGTGCGTTCGGCGTTCGACCTGATGCCGACGTCGACGGTCGAGGACTGGGACGTCGTCGCGACTCGCCTGGCCGCCGTCCCCGGCGCGCTCCGCGGCTACGTCGAGACGCTTCGCACCGGCATCGCCGAGGGCATCACGCCCGCACGTCGTCAGGTGGTCGAAGTCGCCACCCAGATCGATCGCTACACCGCCGATGACGGGTTCTTCGCCGCCTTCGTGGCCGAAGCCGACCCCGACGAGGGCCAGCTCCCCGCATCCCTGGCTCGTACGCTCGCCGACAACTCCGCCGCCGCACGCGTCGCCTACGACGAGCTGCGTCGCTTCCTGGCCGAGGAACTCGCCCCCGCGGCCGGAGACGTCGATGCCGTCGGTCGCGAACTGTACGCGCTCAACTCGCGCCGGTTCCTCGGTGCGACGATCGATCTCGACGAGACGTACGAATGGGGTCGGGAAGAGCTCGCACGCATGGTTGCCGAGCAGACCGCGATCGCGAACGAGATTCTTCCTGGAGCCTCGGTCGAAGAAGCCGTTGCTCATCTCGAGGCCGACCCCACCCGCAAGCTCGTCGGCACGGATGCACTGCAGAAGTGGATGCAGGAGACCAGCGACCGTGCGGTCGCCGAGCTCGGTGCCTCGCACTTCGACATCCCCGAGGCGATTCGTACCCTGGAGTGCATGATCGCCCCGACGCAGGAGGGTGGGATCTACTACACCGGCCCGACGGACGACTTCTCGCGTCCCGGTCGCATGTGGTGGTCCGTGCCCGAGGGCGTCACGGAGTTCGACACCTGGCGCGAACTCACCACGGTCTTCCATGAGGGTGTGCCCGGTCACCACCTCCAGATCGCGCAGGCCGTCTACAACCGTGCCGAGCTCAACTCCTGGCGCCGTCTACTCGCCGGCACCTCGGGCCATGCCGAGGGCTGGGCGCTCTACGCAGAGCGTCTGATGGAGCAGCTCGGCTACCTCGACGACCCGGCCGACCGTCTCGGCATGCTCGATGGGCAGCGGATGCGTGCGGCGCGGGTCGTCCTCGACATCGGTGTGCATCTCGGCAAGCCGCGCCTCGACGGTACCGGTGTGTGGGACGCGGACTACGCGCTCGATTTCATGCGCCACAACGTGAACATGTCCGATCAGTTCGTGCAGTTCGAGGTCAACCGGTACCTCGGCTGGCCGGGTCAGGCACCGTCGTACAAGGTGGGTCAGCGCATCTGGGAGCAGGTCCGCGACGGCGTCCGGGCCTCCGAGGGCGACGCGTTCTCGTTCAAGGACTTCCACAAGAGGGCGCTCGACATCGGCGGCGTCGGCCTCGACACGCTGCGCACCGCTCTGCTGCCACGCTGACGGGAATGCCGCTTGGCCATTCCGTGTTCATTCATGTGAATAGAAAGGCGTGACATGAGCATCGAATTCGGGCTGGACACCTTCGGCGACATCACGAGGGGCGCGGACGGAGAGCTCCTCACCGGGGCGCAGACGATCCGCAACATCGTGGCGCAGGCGGAACTCGCCGACACCGTCGGTGTGAACTTCTTCGGGGTGGGGGAGCACCACCGCACGGAGTTCGCCGTCTCCGCGCCGGAGATGGTGCTCGCCGCCATCGCCGCGCGCACCGAGCACATCCGACTCGGCACAGCGGTCACTGTGCTGTCGTCCGATGACCCGGTGCGGGTGTTCGAGCGGTTCTCGACGCTCGATGCGCTCTCGAACGGGCGGGCCGAAGTCGTCCTCGGACGCGGCTCCTTTATCGAGTCCTTCCCGCTCTTCGGCTACGACCTGCGTGACTACGACGCCCTGTTCGAGCAGAAGCTCGAGCTCTTCGTCGAGCTGCTCAAGGAGGAGCCGGTCACATGGTCCGGCACCATGCGCGCTTCCCTCGAGAACGCGAATGTCTTCCCGAAGACCGAGAACGGCCTGCGCACCTGGGTCGGCGTCGGCGGTAGCCCGGAGTCGGTCGTGCGGGTCGCCCGCCACGGTCTCGGTCTGATGCTGGCGATCATCGGGGGCCCGGCGCACCGTTTCAAGCCGTTCGTCGATCTCTACCACCGTTCGGTCGCCTCGTTCGGGACGACATCGCACCCGATCTCGGTGCACTCGCCGGGGCACATCGGCGAGACCGACGCCGAAGCCTGGGATGCCGCATACTCCGGCTTCGAGGCGATGAACAACACGATCGGGCGAGAGCGCGGATGGCCCGCGTACAGCCGCGCGCGGTTCCAGAACGACGTCGGACCGGAGGGCGCGATCTACGCCGGCTCCCCGGACCGCGTCGCGGCGAAGATCGCCGACACGATCACCACTCTCGGTCTGGGCCGCTTCGACCTGAAGTACGCCACCGGCACCCTTTCGCACGAGTCGATGATGCGCAGCATCGAGCTGTACGGCACCGAGGTCATCCCGCGGGTCCGCAAGATCCTCGCCGACCGCGCCTGAGGCGTCATCCACGGCGGGGCGGGGTTGTCGCGGCTCTACGATGAGGAGCATGGCCAACACCGCCCTGCCGAGCCGCGCGTCGCTCGCTGAGCGCCTGGACGTCCTCCCGTTCACGCGTCGTCACTTCCGCCTCCTCACCGGATCCGGCCTCGGATGGGCGCTGGATGCGATGGACGTCGGCCTCATCTCGTTCATCCTCGCGGCGCTCACGCAGCAGTGGGATCTCAGCAAGAGCGATGCCGGCTGGATCGCGTCCATCGGTTTCGTCGGCATGGCGATCGGCGCCACCCTCGGCGGGCTCCTCGCGGATCGCTTCGGACGACGGCAGGTGTTCGCGCTCACGTTGCTCGTGTACGGGGTCGCGACGGGAGCGAGCGCGCTCGTCGGCGGACTCGCTGCCCTTCTCGTGCTGCGGTTCCTGGTCGGTCTGGGCCTCGGTGCCGAGCTCCCGGTCGCGTCGACCTATGTGAGCGAATTCGCTCCCGCACGTATCAGGGGTCGGTTGATCGTCGTACTGGAGGCCTTCTGGGCACTCGGCTGGACCGCCGCGGCAGTGATCGGGTTCCTCGTCATCCCCGCCTCCGACGACGGGTGGCGATGGGCCTTCGCGCTCGGCGCCATCCCGGCGATCTACGCGCTGTTCGTCCGGTGGCGGATGCCCGAATCCCCGCGTTGGCTCGCCTCCCGGGGTCGCATCGCAGAAGCGGATCGCATCGTGTCGGCGTTCGAGGCGGATGCCGGCGTCCTCTCCGCACCGGCCATCCGGAAGGAGCCGCCCTCTCGAGCGATCGCGATCACCGCGCGCGCACGACTCGCGACCCTGTGGAACCGCGAGTTCCGACTGCGGACGCTGTGCCTGTGGATTGTCTGGCTCGGGGTGAACTTCGCCTATTACGGCGCGTTCATCTGGATCCCCAGCATCCTGGTGGATGCGGGCTTCGACCTCGTCAAGTCCTTCGGCTTCACCCTCATCATCACGCTCGCCCAGCTTCCCGGCTACGCGGTCGCGGCCTGGCTGATCGAGATCTGGGGGAGACGTCTGACCCTCTCGGTCTTCCTGGTGGGTTCGGCCGTGTCGGCCGTGATCTTCGGTACGGCGTCCACCGAGGGCGCGATCATCGGCGCGGGAATGGCGCTGTCGTTCTTCAACCTCGGCGCCTGGGGCGCACTTTACGCGGTGACGCCGGAGATCTATCCCACGTCTCTACGGGGGACCGGGGCGGGGTGGGCAGCCGGGATCGGTCGTATCGCCTCGATCGTGGCGCCGCTGTCGGTTCCCGCGCTTCTTCTCACCGGGGGAGCCCCCTTGCTCTTCGCGGTGTTCGGCGCCTGCTTCCTCGGTGCGGCCGCCGCGGCGTGGGGCCTCGTCGACCGCGGCGGCCAGGCTCTCGACGACCGCTGACGACGCGGGCGCACCGCCGCGAGGCGACCGTCGTGTCGTCGGGCCGCAATAGGCTGGGACGATGGCAGATGTGCGCTTCGTGGCTATCGGCGACTCGTTCACAGAGGGCGTCGGCGACGTTCTCCCGAACGGGCAGGAGCGCGGCTGGGCCGATCTCGCGGCGCAGGGCTGGGCTGACGCCGCCGGGCACCCCATCCAGTATGCGAATCTCGCCATCCGCGGCAAGCTGGCCTGGCCTATCGTCGAACAACAGCTCGAGCCGGCGCTCGCTCTGCGTCCGACGCACCTCTCGTTCAACGGGGGCGGCAACGACATGCTGCGCCCTCGTACCGACGTCGAGCACATTGCGGATGCGTTCAGCCGGGTGCTGCGCCGGTGCGACGAGGAGGGTGTGACCATGATCCTTCTCTCCGGCGCGAACCCCAGCGGCCAGCTTCCGATGGGATCGCTGGTGCAGCGTCGAGGCGATCTGCTCTCCGACGCGGTGATCCGGCGGATCGAAGAGCGCCCCGACGTCATCCGCGCTCTCAACTGGCCGGATCGGGAGCTCTCCCGAGGCGCATACTGGGCCGACGATCGACTGCACATGAACGCGGCCGGGCATCACCGCGTGGCTGCCCGCGTGCTCCACGCGCTGGGTTTCGAGCCACCGGAGACCTGGTGGGCGCCGAGTGATCGCCTGGGCGCCGGTCCATCTGGTCTGGCCTACTACCGCGAGTTCGTCGGCCCCTGGGTGCGACGGCGCGTCACGCGGACCTCGTCCGGTGACGGCCGTGCCGCGAAGTACCCGACCTGGGTCGAACGGGTTCCCTCGTGAGACCCGCCTGGATGCGTCGGGCAGGCGTGTGAGTGACCTCGAGCTGGCCCGCATCCCCGCGGGCGTCGTGACGTTGACCGATGCACGTCGGAGAGAGCAGCGCGTGGTCGAACTCGAACCGTTCGAGATCGGTGTCTACCCGGTCACCGAGGAGCAGCTGGCCGACGTCCTCGACGTCCCGATGCGGCACCCGCGGCGCCCGGCCTCCGATCTCTCCTGGCTTCGGGCCGTGCACTTCTGCAATGCCGCGTCGGAATGGGAGGGCCTGGATCGGGTGTACCTGTTCGATGGCGAGGACGTGACCTGGGATACCACTGCAGACGGTTACCGCCTGCCGACCGAGGCGGAATGGGAGTACGCGTGCCGCGCCGGCTCGACCGGTCCACATTATGCGCCCCTCGCCGAGGCCGCGTGGACGAGTGCTGATGGTGTGTCTTCTCCACAGGACATCGGGGGCAAGCTCCCGAACCTCAACGGTCTCTTCGATACGCTCGGCAACGTCTGGGAGTGGTGCTGGGATCTGCTTGATCCCGCCCGCTACGACGACTATCGCGTGTTCCGCGGCGGAGGTTTCGCCGACGACGCATGGAGCGTTCGCGCATCGGTTCGTCGCGGGGGAGCACCGCGCATGCATCACGACGACGTGGGACTCCGGATCGCGCGGGGTGCTTTCGAAACTCCGGGGCAGGCGCAGGGGTGGTCGGCTCAGGCAGACCGGGAACGTGCGGTACAGGACGGCCCCTTGCCTTCCGGGTGGACGCCGCGCAGGCAGTGACGGCCGTGTCCCGCTGCCGCCTCAGTGCTGCGTCATCTGCTTCACCATGTAGCGCTTCGGGTCGTCCGGCACGGCGAAGCCGTACTGGGCATAGAGCCCGTGTGCGGTGGACGTCGCGAGAAGTATGCGGCTGACGGGCAGCGGCTGGAGATCGGCGATCACGCCCTCGACCAACATCTTCCCGAGGCCTTCGCCGCGGGCGTCCTCGTCGACGAACACGTCGCACAGCCAGGCGAAGGTGGCGCCATCCGTCACGACCCGGGCGTAGGCCACCTGGTCGCCGTTCGCGTCCCACACACCGTAGTTACGTGAGCCGTCGATCGCAGCCTCCTGGACGTCCCGCGCACGGCCGATCGCCCAGTACGCCTGCTCGCTGAGCCAGCGGTGCACGCGAGTTCGGTCGATGCGGGTCGAGTCGGCGGAGAACGTGTAACCGGAGAGCATGCCTCATCCTATGAGGGCTCGCCAGGGGTGAGATCAGCGACGACGATCGGGATCGAGCCCCATCCGGATGCGCGTGCGCTTGCGCTCGATGAGGATGAAGGCCGTGCCGATGATCCACAGCGGGATCGGCATGAGGAAGGCGAGACGGAAGGCTTCGAGCGTGTAGGTCTCGGGAGTTCCGGCGCCCTGCAGGTCGAGGGCGAGTCCGATCAGGAAGATCGCGATGAGAGCCGCGATGAACCCGCCGGCGTTCGTGACCCCTGTCGCCGTGCTCAGCCGGTGACTCGGATTGTGGGTGCGGGCGTGATCGAAAGCGATCATCGATGCGGGGCCGCCCGTCGCGAGTGCGACCGCGAGAACGTAGAGCATCCAGATGGGTGCGGTGTCAGGCAGCGCGATGACGGTGATCCAGGCGGCCATCTGCACGCCGACGGCGGGGAGGACGAGCGCGAGCGAGCGGTGGTTGGGCAACCGCCGGGAGAGGTCACCGATGATAGGCCCGAGAAGCATGCCAGAAATGACATATACCGAAATGATCCCCGCAGCATGTGCGGCATCGAGGCCTTCGGCAGCTGTGAGGAACGGCATTCCCCACAGCAGGACGAACGCGGTGCCCGCGAACGGCGTCGTGAAATGAGACCAGAAGGCGAGGCGCGTGCCCGGATGAGCCCAGGCCGCGCGGATGCCGACGCCCGTGTCGATCGCAGAAGTGACGACCCGGACAACGCCGGTGTCAGTGTTCACGGTGACATCGGCGCCGCGCTCGGCCGGGTGGTTGCGGATGACGAGCGCCACCAAGATGGTGAACAGCACTCCGAGCCCGGCGATGCTGCCGAAGGTGATGCTCCACGTCGTCGCATGCAGCAGTGCGGCGAGCGGGACCAGGGCGATCAGTTGACCGGTCTGTCCGATGATCCCGGTGAACTGAACCATGATCGGACCCCGCTGCGCAGGGAACCAGGTCGCGACGAGTCGCAGCACCGCAGGGAAGATGGCTGCGTCGCCGGCACCGAGTAGAACCCGCGCGAAGATCGCGATGCCGATGCTGGGGGAGAGGGCCATGGTGAGCTGCCCCGCGGCCATGAGCAGCATGCCGATCGTCATGATCGGGCGAGATCCGAAGCGGTCGAGCAGGACACCGATCGGAATCTGCATCCCTCCATAGACCGCGAGTTGCACGACAGCGAACAGGGCGAGTGTCGACGCATCCGCGGCGAACCGGTCAGCCGCTTCCACTCCGACAGCACCGAGGGAGGTGCGGTTCGTGATGGACAGCACATAGGCCGCGACGCCGACGGACCAGATGATCCATGCACGAAATCCTGGTGTGGACACGGGGGAGTGGGGGACCTGCGGCACGTACCAACGCTACCCCTGCGACAGCGGCGCCCCGCCCGCAGCCGATGTCCGAGGTGGCGACTAGCGTGACGCCATGACCAGTTCCCCTCTGCACCACTCCCTCGACTACGTCGAACTCGTCGTCACCGATCTCGAAGCGTCGAAGCGGTTCTTCGCCGAAGCGTTCGGTTGGAGCTTCAACGACTACGGGCCCGGCTACGCGGGCATCGTGTCGCCGCGAGGTGACGGCAGCGAGGTCGGTGGACTCCTGCTCGCCGACGAGCCGCGTCCTGTCGGAGGCCCACTGGTACTGCTCTACTCGGACGACCTCGACGCCACGATGAGCGGCATCGTCACCGCGGGCGGCACGATTCTGCAAGACCCGTACGCGTTCCCTGGCGGACGACGCCTGCACTTCTCCGACCCCACCGGCAACGAGCTCGGAGTCTGGTCCGCGCAATAGTTCGCGCGTGGCTGCACGCACGTCGTGATCGTCACGCCCCCTTCGTGATGTCCGGAGGAGGGCCCCGCCGTCGTGCCTCATTCCGAACTGACATAATGTGCATTATCGGCTATTTATCAATCGGGCCGGATGTATGAGAGTCGACCACCGATGGCGCGCTCAACGCGCAAACGCTCAACCATCACGCACCCGGATATCGGGGCTCGTGACTCGCACGTCTCGTCGCCCGCAAGCAAAGCCGGGTCGCAATGTCGGCTTCCCGATTTCTCGGCTTCTTGACACAGTGTCGCCACCGTTCATCCGGAGCTCGGACTTCGATTCCGCCGGCGCCGGCGCCCGCGCTCCACAGCGCAACGCCTGGCGCCCGCTGGACTCGTCCTCATGCGAAGCGGGAATGTCGACATGTGTAAGATGTTACGCGATACAATGCTGAGCACTGCAACAAATCAGCCGATCCCCCTCGAGCGAAGGACACCGATGAACTCTCGAACGGCAAGCGTGACAAGAGGACACCGCATCGCTCGCAGGCTCGTCCTGGGTCTGGTGACGATCCTCGTGGCCAGCACGCCGGCGCTCTTCGCCACCGTTACCGCGACTGCGGCGCCCGTGACGGCGATCACCGGCGTCCAGATCGTGAACGCGCCACCACTCGTGACGGATACGCCGTACACCGTGGAATCGACCTGGGCGGTGGACGACACCGCGATGGCGGGCGACACCTTCACTCTCGAATTTCCCGATTCCATGTCCGGATATGCGGCGTCCTTCGCGCTGCGGGACGACGACGGAGCTGAGGTCGGAAGCTGCGTCGTCTCGTCCGCGTCCTTCCTCTGCACACTCGGCGATTACGTCGAGACCCACGCGAACGTGAGTGGTTCGCTGCACTTCCAGGCACGTTTCACATCGGTAGTCGATGAGGAGGCGGTCGTCTTCACCGCAGGCGACGGCATGACGTTCGACATGTCCACTCCCGGCGGCGTGGGCGACAACGCTGCCGGTCTCCCCCAGAGTCCGGAGAAATGGGGCTCCGTCAACTTCGACGGAGAGTCCATGACGTGGGCTCTGAACATCCCGGCCGAGTTCCTGGCGTCGGCCGACGGCCAACCTGTGACGATCGTCGATGAGTACGACGAGGAGCTCACGTTCGATCCGGCGGCGACCTCCGCGCGCTGGACTCTCGACTCGGACTGGGGGGACGACGTCTGGCACCCCGTTTCAAACGGCACAGGCGCGGGGACCTACTCCATCGTCGCGGATGCGGCCTCACACACCTTCGCGGTGACCTTCAACGAACCGGTGACCAGCGCTGATCGCATCTACCAGTTCATCACCGTGATGGACTTTCCTTCCGGCGTCCACGATGGCGAGACTTTCGGCAACACCATGACGGTCGCCGGTCGTACCGTCACCGCAAGCCCCGTCACGTACGTCGCGTCCGGAGGCGACGGGGACGGCGACGGCCTCGGTGGATTTGATGTGACCAAGACCGTGAGCGGGAACGGCGCGAATGCGGTCGATGGGGCTCAGTACACGATCGATTACTCGTTCATCGCCGCCGGAGCCGCGACGACCGGTGAGTTCGGGCTCACGGATGGCGCGACCGATGGACTCGTCGGCCTGCCCGTGGGCACTATCGTCACCCTCTCTGAGGCTTCCGCGGCTGGCGATGGCGTCACCTACGGAACGCCCGTGTACACCGGTACCGGGGTCACAGACAACCGCGATGGCACAGCGACGTTCACGATCTCCGACGACACGGTCGTGATCGGCTTGGAGAACCCCGTGTCGCTGGCTCCTCCCACTGACCCGCCGTCGGTCCCCGATACGCCCGTGAGCCCTGGCACGCCGGATGATCGAGGCACGCCGAATCTCCCGGCAGGACAGGACGGCTCACTCGCCGTCACCGGTGCTGATGCCACTCCCCTGATTCTGATCGGCGTCGGCACACTGCTGACGGGTGCCCTTCTCCTGATCGCGCGCAGGGTTCGTCGTAGAGGATGACAGACCGGGCCGGTGCGAGGATGGGAAGCATGAAGCCCGCCCTCAGCATCAACGGTTTGGCCAATGCACGCGATCTCGGCGGGCTCGAGCGTGCCGACGGAACAGCCACGCCCCCTGGCGTCTTCATTCGTGCCGAACGTCTCGACGAGGTCGACGCGTCCGGGTGGGAGGCTCTCCTCGCCTACGGCGTGCGAACCGTCATCGATCTCCGTCGCCCTGATGAGACCAGCGGCCAGGTGCCCTCTCGCCTCGCTCAGGTTCGCGTCGACCTCGACGGCGACGACATCGGCTTCTGGAGCACCTATCAAGCGGACGGGCGGTGGGGAACGCCGCTCTACTACCTGGCTCATCTGCAAGAGCTACCTCACCGACTCGCCGAGGTGCTCACCGCAATGGCGTCGGCCGACGACGGAGGGATCCTCTTCCACTGCTCGGCCGGGTGGGACAGAACAGGGCTCGTCGCCGCGGTACTCCTCCGTACGCTCGACGTCACCAGTGATGCCGCCGTGAGCGACTACATGGCTTCCTTCGCGAACGCCGAACGGATGACAATCCTGCATGAACGGTCATTCGAGGTCGAGGAAAGACACCAGATACTCGGCCGTTTCGGACACACACCCGATTCGGCGTTCCGCGACATGTACGAGAACCTTCGCATCGACGACTGGTTCGCGGAAGCCGGCCTCGATCGTGAGACGCGGACCGCGATCGAGACCTGGCGGGGCGCGGTTCCGCGAACCTGACCGCCCTTAGCGTTGATCGGCTCAGGCGCCGACGTACTCCGCGAGGTGCTCCCCCGTCACGGTCGACTTCTGGGATACCAGATCGTTCGGCGTTCCCTCGAAGACGACCCGTCCACCGTCGTGGCCGGCGCCAGGGCCGATGTCGATGATCCAATCGGCATGCGCCATGACCGCCTGGTGGTGCTCGATCACGATGACGGTCTTCCCCGAGTCGACGAGTCGATCCAGTAGCCCGAGGATCTTGTCGACATCCGCGAGGTGCAGGCCGGTCGTCGGCTCGTCGAGCACGTAGACGTCGCCCTTCTCCCCCATCTGGATCGCGAGCTTGATCCGCTGGCGTTCACCGCCCGACAGCGTGGACAGCGGCTGTCCGAGCGACAGGTAGCCGAGCCCCACGTCTTCCATACGGCCGAGGATCGCGGTGGCTGCGGGGAGCTTGGCCTCCCCCTCCCCGAAGAAGACGCGTGCCTCAGCGACCGGCAGGTCGAGAACCTCGGTGATGTCCTTTCCGGCGAGCTTGTACTCCAACACGCCCGCCTGGAAGCGCTTGCCGCCGCAGTCCTCGCACGGGGTCTCGATCGTGTCCATGAATCCGAGCTCGGTGATGATGACACCCGCGCCCTTGCACGAGGGGCAGGCTCCCTCGGAGTTGGCACTGAACAGGGCGGGCTTCACACCGTTGGCCTTCGCGAACGCCTTTCTGATCGGCTCGAGCAGCCCCGTGTAGGTCGCCGGGTTGCTCCGCCGGGAGCCCTTGATCGCGGCCTGATCGATCGCCACGACGCCGTCGCGCTTCGATACCGCGCCGTGGATGAGCGAACTCTTTCCCGACCCGGCGACACCGGTCACGACCGTGAGGACACCGGTGGGGATGTCGACGTCGACGTTCTGTAGATTGTTCGCCGTGGCGCCGCGCACCTCGATCGCCCCCGAGGCCGACCGCACAGCATCCTTCAGCTGCGCCCGGTCATCGAGGTGGTCTCCCGTCTTGGTGCCGCTCGCCTTCAATCCCTCGACCGTGCCTTCGAAGCAGATCTCTCCACCGGCACTTCCCGCGCCCGGACCCAGATCGACGACATGATCACCGATCAGGATGGTCTCCGGCTTGTGCTCGACCACCAGGACGGTGTTGCCCTTGTCGCGCAGCTGGAGCAGCAGTCCGTTCATGCGCTGGATGTCGTGCGGGTGCAGGCCGATGGTCGGCTCGTCGAACACATAGGTGATGTCGGTCAAGGAAGAGCCGAGGTGGCGCAGCATCTTGATCCGCTGCGCCTCTCCCCCGGACAGCGTGCCCGACGGCCGTTCCAGACTGAGATACCCCAGGCCGAGCGTCACGAACGCGTCCAGATTCGCACTGAGCGCCTGAAGCAGCGGCCCCGCCCCCGGAAGGTCGAGTCCCCGGACCCAGGCCGCCAGATCCGTGACCTGCATCCGGCAGGCATCGGCGATGCTGATGCCCTCGATCTTCGAGGAACGCGCGCCCTCCGTCAGCCGCGTTCCGTCGCACTCGGGGCACACCGCGAAGGTCGCTACGCGCTCGACGAAGGCGCGGATATGCGGCTGCAACGCATCGAGGTCCTTCGAGAGCATCGCCTTCGTGATCTTCGGGATCAGACCCTCGTAGGTCATGTTGATGCCCGAGATCTTCACCTTCGTGACTTCGCCGTAGAGGAAGAGATGACGCTGCTTCTCGGTGAACTGCGCGATCGGTTTGTCTGCCGGATAGAACCCCGACTGGGAGAAGCCCTTCACCATCCAGCCGTCAGCGGTGTATCCCGGCACCATGATCGCGCCCTCGTCGAGCGACTTCGACTCATCGACGATCTGCGCCAGGTCGAGGTCGGACACCGCTCCCCTGCCCTCGCACCGCGGGCACATGCCCCCGAGGTAGATCGCATCCTTCACGATCTTCTTCTCTCCGCCGGGCCCGGTCATCACCCCACTGGCCTTCTGGGTCGGGATGTTGAAGGAGAAGGCCGTCGGCCCACCGATGTACGGCCGGCCGAGCTTGCTGAACAGGATGCGGAGCATCGCGTTCGCATCTGTGACGGTGCCGACGGTCGACCGCGGGTTGGCGCCGAGTCGCTCCTGGTCGACGATGATCGCCGTGGTCAGCCCCTCGAGGATGTCGACGTCCGGGCGGGGTACCGACGGCATGAACCCCTGCACGAACGCGCTGTAGGTCTCATCGATCATGCGCCGGGACTCCGCGGCGATGGTGTCGAAGACGAGCGAGCTCTTCCCCGACCCTGACACTCCGGTGAAGACCGTCAGCCGTCGCTTCGGGATGTCGACACTCACGTCCTTCAGATTGTTCTCGCGCGCGCCCTGCACGCGGATCAGGTCATGGGTGTCCGCGGGGTGCTGGTCGTCGGTCATCTGCGTCCTTCGTGAATCGGTGAGTGTTCAGGCGGCCTGATTGATACGCAGCAGGTTGCCCGCGGGGTCGCGGAACGCGCAGTCCCGCACGCCGTACGGCTGATCCATCGGCTCCTGCACGACGTCGGCGCCGCTGTCGACGAGGCGGGCGAACAGGTCGTCGACGTCATCGCTCGCGAGGGTCAGTGCCGCGTAGCTGCCCTTGGCGATGAGTTCGAGTATCGTCTGGCGCTCTGTTTCCGTGATTCCCGGGTCGGTTGCCGGCGGATGCAGCACGATCGAGGTCTCCGGCTGTCCCTCGGGACCGACCGTGAGCCAGCGGAGACCGTCGTAGCCGACGTCGTTGCGCACCTCGAACCCGAGGGCGTCCCGGTAGAAGGCCAGGGCGGCCTCGGCGTCGGTGTGGGGAAGGAAGGCGTAGTGGATGCTGATCTTCATGGTCTTCACGTTAGGTGCGTGTCGGTACGCGGTGCTTCTTGATTCCTGATCGGTCTGGTGACCTGCTTCGCCTGGAACGAGGGAATTCCCTCGACGTTCGCGGCGCGTTCACGGTACACGCTGGGTGGGACACCCACCAGCTCCGAGAATCGCGTGCTGAAGGTTCCGAGCGACGAGCACCCCACCTCGAAGCACACCTCCGTCACCGTGAGGTCTCCGCGTCGCAGCAGTGCCATCGCGCGTTCGATCCGGCGCGTCATCAGGTAGGAGTAGGGCGACTCGCCGTATGCCTCCCGGAAGCACCGACTGAGATGACCCGCCGACATGTGCACGCCCCGCGCGAGCGCCTCCACATCGAGGGGTTTCGCGTACTCCCGGTCGATCCGATCTCTGACCTTGCGCATCACGATGAGCTCCCGCACACGCGTGTCATCCGGGCCGGTCACCCGTCGATCCTGTCATGACGCTCAGAGTCCCGCGATGACTTCGAGCAACACGGCTCGCAGAGGATCCCCCACGTCCGCCTGCGAGAGCGCTACCCTGAGGGGGCATCCTCACAGGAACTTCTCAGAAAGGGGTCCCCACCATGTCTGAACCACTCACCCAGGCGAAGTCACTGTTCAAGTCGATCCGTGTCTCGCTGGCCGTAGCGGGCGTGCTCGCTCTCATCGCCGGAATCGTCCTCCTGGTCTGGCCGGTGAAGTCCGCTGTCATCGTGACGGCGATCTTCGCGTCCTACCTGGTGATCGCTGGTCTGGTCTACATCGGCCTCGGAATCTTCTCGGGCGCGAAGGGCGGATGGGCCCGCGTGGGACACATCGTCCTCGGCCTGCTCTACGTCATCGCCGGCGTCATCGCGTTCTTCAACCTGAGCGCCGCTGCGGCCACCCTGGCCTTCGTCGTGGTGATCTTCATCGGTGTCAGCTGGATCGTCGACGGCGTCGTCGCCCTGACGCTCCTCGGCAGCGACGGCTCGCGGGTATGGACCGTCCTGTACGCCATCCTCAGCATCATCGCCGGAATCATCGTGCTGTTCTCGCCGCTGATCGCCGGATTCGCCTTCTGGCTGCTGCTCGGCATCTCGCTGATCGTGCTCGGAATCATCCAGATCGTGCGTGCCATCACGCTCGGCAAGGATGAGAAGGAGTACGTCGCCGCCGTCCAGGGAGAGCCCGTCAGCTGACGTCTCCCCCATCGCCGAATCGGCCCCGTCCTGCGTCAGCAGAGCGGGGCCGATTCTCGTCTGCGGCTACTCGGCGACGAACGCGCTCACGTCACCGACGAGCCGAGTGTTGTCGGCGGGCACCGGGTCCACCGCGGCCTTGGCGACCTCGGCCGCGAACTCGGAGACGTTGTAGAGCTTGCCGGCCGATTCACGGCGCTCGGCGATCGCGCCCGGGTTCGCCCGCTCCAGCAGCGTGGCGGTGATCGTGCCCTCGATCATGTCACCGGAGACGACGGTGAAGCCGACCCCGTTCGCGGCGAGGGCGGGGATGAGTTCGCGGAGCGCATCTTCGCCCGCTCGCTTCGACAGTGCGACCGGCTCGTACTCCGGCATGGTCGGCGTCGTCCGGATGAAGTGCGCCTGGTGGCTGGTGACGAACACGACCCGCGCCCCGTCGCCGAGAAGAGGGGTCGCCGCGTTCAGGACGTTGAGCTGCGCGTCGCGATTGAGGGTGAGCGCGTAATCCTCGGCCATCCCCGACTCCATGCCGCCGGAAGCGTTGAGCACGAGCACGTCGAGGCGTCCGTACTCCGCGCGGATCGCGTCGAACATCTCGGCCACGGATGCGGGATCGGTGAGGTCGGCCCCCACCACGAGCGCCCGACGACCGAGCTCGCGCAGCTGGGCGGCGAGCTTCTCGGCCCGCGGCGCCTTGTTGCGGAAGTTGATGACGACATCGGCGCCGGCCTCGGCGAGGTAGCGGACGGTGTCTGCGCCGATCCCGCGTGATGAGCCGGTGACGAGCGCCACCTTGCCGTCGAGGGAACCTGCGGGAAGAACGTCGGTCACGGTGACTCCTCATGATGCGCGAAAAGGCCGTGATCGCACGGCCCACTCACACTATCAAGGGAGCGCTGTGGCGCCCGGATCGGCGGCGGCCCGCGTGATACGTTGACCACAAAGGAGGCCGCATGGACAACTTCACGACATTCGTCACGTTCATCGACCAATGGGCTTGGATCGGCTGGCTGGTCCTGATCGCCGTGTTCCTCGTCATCGAGATGCTCTCGTTGGACTTCACGTTCCTCATGCTCAGCTTCGGCAGTGTCGTCGGACTGGTGACCGACCTGCTCGGAGTCCCGGTCTGGGTGCAGGTGATCATCGCGGCCGCGGCGGCGGCGATGTTCATCCTCTTCCTCCGGCCTCCGTTGCTCAAGCGCCTGCGGCGCGGCGAAGATCCGACCAAGTCCAATGTGGACGCGCTCGTCGATCTGCGCGGAATCGCACTGGTCGAGATCACGCAGATCTCCGGCCAGGCGAAGCTCGCCAACGGCGACACCTGGACCGCGCGCACCGCCACCTCGGTCGCCATCCCCCCGGGAGCCCCGGTCGCCGTAAGCGCGATCAACGGCGCAACCGCCATCGTCCGACCCGTCAACGACTAGGAGAACCCGTGGACGACGCATCGTTCATTCCCGCAGCGATCGGCTGGATCCTCGCCATCGCCGTGATCATCTTCGTGGTGGTCACCGTCGCGCGTGCCATCCGGATCATCCCGCAGGCGACCGCCGGCGTCGTCGAGCGCCTCGGCCGCTATCACAAGACCCTCACCCCCGGACTCAACATCCTCGTCCCCTTCATCGACCGTCTCCGGCCGCTGATCGACATGCGCGAGCAGGTCGTCTCGTTCCCGCCGCAGCCGGTCATCACCGAGGACAACCTGGTCGTCTCGATCGACACGGTCGTGTACTTCCAGGTGACGGATGCGCGGGCTGCGACGTATGAGATCGCCAACTACCTCGGTGCGGTCGAGCAGCTCACCACGACGACGCTGCGAAACGTCGTCGGTGGTCTCAACCTCGAGGAAGCCCTCACCAGCCGTGACAACATCAACGGTCAGCTCCGGGTGGTGCTCGATGAGGCGACCGGCAAGTGGGGCATCCGCGTGGGCCGAGTCGAGCTCAAGGCGATCGATCCTCCCATCTCCATCCAGGACTCCATGGAGAAGCAGATGCGCGCCGAGCGTGACCGTCGCGCGGCGATCCTGACAGCGGAGGGCACCAAGCAGTCGGCGATCCTCGAGGCGGAAGGTGCTCGCCAGGCCGAGATCCTCCGAGCCGAGGGAGACAAGCAGGCCGCTGTCCTCCGTGCGCAGGGTGAGGCCGAGGCGATCCACAACGTCTTCACCGCCATCCACCAGGGTGCGCCCGACGACAAGCTCCTGGCCTACCAGTACCTCCAGATGCTGCCGAAGATCAGTGAAGGACAGTCCAACAAGCTGTGGATCATCCCGAGTGAACTCACCGAGGCTCTCAAGGGCATCGGCAGCGCGTTCACGCCGAAGCCGGGTCAGGGCCCGACGAACACGCTTCCCGGCGCGTGACACACCCGTACTTCACGAAGGCGCGGCATCCTCGAGTCCTCGCTCACCGTGGTCTGGTCACTGCGGAGGGCGAGGATTCGGGCGTCTGGGAGAACTCTGCTGCAGCCTTCGCCGCCGCACACGCGGCAGGCGCCGAGTATGTCGAGACCGACTGCCAGGTCTCAGCGGATGGCGATGTGGTGCTGTTCCATGACTCGACCCTCGAACGACTCGTCGGCGACACACGAGCAGTGCGCGACGTGCGCACGCGGGAACTGCGCGAGATCTTCTCCGCCCACGGCGGGCTGCTCACGGTTGCGGAAGCACTTGATTCGTTTCCCGACGTGCGCTTCAACATCGATGTGAAGACACCGGCGGCCGTCGACCCGCTCGGCCCGATTCTGGTCGAACACACCCACCGCGTGCTGGTCACGAGTTTCTCGGACGCGAACCGCCGCGCAGCCGTCTCCTCCGTCCTACGGGCCGGCGCCTCGCTTCGGCCTGCGACATCGGGCGGAAGCCGCACGATCGCGGCGCTGCGCGCGCTGTCCGCGCTCCGGCTCTCCCCCGCACGTGTCCTCCAAGGAATCGACGCGCTCCAGATCCCCGAGCGACACGGAGTGCTCACCGTGCTCACCCCTGCCCTCGTCCGTGCCGCCCACCGACGCAGTGTTGAGATACATGTGTGGACGGTCAACGATTCCGCCGACATGCGTCGTCTCGTTGCCGCAGGAGTCGACGGGATCGTCTCGGATCGCGCTGACGTCGCCCTCCGGACCCTCTCCGAACACTAGGACCCGACGCGCCCCATAACCTCCGCCGCTGAGATTCAGCTGTGAATCGCGCCGAGAAGCCGCCCGCGTGGATGAAGCGCACAGGCTGGAGCGTTATACCTGACAGCGACGAGAGGACCACAAAATGGCAGATCGCAGCCTGCGCGGCATCCGACTCGGCGCCCAGAGCCTACAGAGCGAAGAGGGCGTCGTTTTCATGGAGCGCCGTGAGACCACCTACACCTGTGACACCTGCGGCCACGTCACGAACCTGATGTTCGCGGCCGACGCCGAACCGCCCCAGACCTGGGAGTGCCGCGCCTGCGGTGCCGAAGCACGCCTGAACGTCGACGGCCAGGCCGTCACACTCGAAGTGACCGACGAGAAGGCCGCTCGCACCCACTGGGACATGCTGTTGGAGCGCCGTACCCGTGCGGAGCTCGAAGAGTTGCTGGAAGAGCGACTCGCCTTCATCCGCGCACGTCGCGGCGCCGGAGAAGACCCGACCCGCGAGAAGATCGGGGCTTAACGCCCCCGGGCGCGCCACCACCCGAGGAGCAGCGCGCCGAGACCGCCCCACAGCAGGAATTGCTGGATCCAGGGGCCCAGGACAACCCCCGCCGTGAGGCCGGAACGAAGCTCGACATCTTCGAGCAGCGCTCCGGCCTCTCCTGCGTCCAGACTGGCCACTGTCGACCCGTCGGCCCTGATGACCTGGCTGGTGCCGACGGTCGACACGTTCACGACGCTGCGCCCCGTCTCGATGGCACGCATCCTGGCGAAGGACAGCTGCTGCAGATTCTCGTCGGTACCGCGGAAGTCGGCGTTGTTGGTCTGGAAGACCAGCACCTCGGCGCCGTCGTTCAGCCCTTCCCGGATCACATCGTCGTAGATGACGTCGAAGCAGATCGCGAGCCCGATCGGCACTCCATCGACCTCGACGATCGGCGGGTTCGACCCCGGCGTGTACTCCCGCTGGATCAGGCCGATCAGATCGGGAGCCAGCGCGTTGTAGAACGCGCGATCAGGCACGTACTCGCCGAAGGGAACGGGGTGCCGCTTGTCGTGCGTCTGCGTGGCTGTGCCGTCAGCGGTCCACAGCATCGAGGTGTTGAAGTAGAGGTCGTCCCTCGCCGTCGGCGCATTCGCCAGCAGCGGCGCATCGATACGGTTCGACACCAGAGTCATCCTCCGGGCGATCGCCGCATTCTCGAACGGATCTGCGTCGAGAGAACCCTCCGGCCACACCACGAGATCGACGTCCTCTCCGTAGAGGGGCGCTGTCGCGTCGGTCTGCGCCTGGATCACGGAGAACGGTTCGCGTTCGTCGAAATACCCGGTCGGTCCGTTGCCCTGCACCGCCGCGATCCTCATCGACCCCGAAGTGGTGGTCGGGAACAGCGGAGTGAAGAGCATAACGACCACCAGCGCTGCCGGCACCAGCAGTGCCAGAGGACGACGCCATCCGCGCAGGCGGACGATCTCGATCAGCACCGCGACGAGCAGCACTATCACGAAGCTGAGTCCACTCACGCCGAGCCACGACGAGATCGGTGCGAGGGGGCTCTCGGCCTGGCTCATCCCGATCCGCGCCCACGGAAAGCCTCCGTACGGCCAGGAGCCGACGAAGAGCTCACGCCCGACCCACAGGGCCGCGACGGCCGTGGGAAGCCCCAGAATGCGCCCTGCAGCGCCGGGGAAGGCGCGAGGAAGCCATCTGTAGGCGAGTGCGATGGGCACGAGCGCGATGGCGGTGAGGCCACCTTCGACGACGCTGAGCGCGGCCCACGGAATCGGCCCGAGGTAGCGGGACGTCCAGGAGACCAGAAGAGCGAAGAACAGGATGCCGTAGACCAGACCGACCAGAAGTGCTCCGCCGAAGCGCCGGCCGATCAGGGACACGAGCACGAGAGCTGTGGCGGGGAATGCGAGCGCCCATACCGCGGCGCCCGGATAGGCGAGGTTCATCAGCAGAGCCCCGAGCGCGGCGGTGGGCACCGCTGCCCACAGGGGCAGCAGCGCCCGCTCGGGCACAGCGGTATTCGCGGACGTCGTCGCCATCATCACATCGACGAATAGGCGACGATGCCGCGACGCACACCGTCGAGGGCGCTGCGTGCGGTGCGCGCGACAGCGGCATCCTCGGCCACGATCGACAACTGATCGAGGAGGTCGATCGTCTGCTTCGCCCAGCGCACGAAGTCTCCCGCGGCCATGTCGGCGTCGATCAGCACCCGATCGAGCATTCCCCCGCGAGCCCAGGCGTGCATCGCACCGGCGAGCCCGGCGGCGAGCGGTTCACTGCCCGGCAGACGATGATCCTGTTCGAGGTCGTCGAGCTCGGCCCAGAGGGTCGTCGTCTTCTCCCACGCCGTGCGGAATGCGCCACGTGGGAGGCCCCGCTCCCCCGAGTTCGCCTCGTCACGGCGCGGTTCGTACACGAGGCAGCATGCCATCGCCGCGAGCGAGGGGGCATCGAGGCCCGCCCAGAGTCCCTGGCGCAACGACTCGGCGACGAGGAGATCGCGCTCTCCGTATATGCGACGCATCGTGCGCCCGGCCTCCGTCAACGTGGTCTCGCCGTCGACCTCCGTGAGGTAGTCCAGAGTCTCGAGTACCTCGACCACCCGATCGAACACGCGCGCCACCGTCCCGGTGCGGGTCTCGATCTGACGCCGGATGCGGTCGGTCTGGCGCTTGAGCTTCCAGTAACGTTCCGCCCAGCGCGCGTGGGCTTCCCGATCCGGGCAGCGATGGCAGGGGTGGCGCTGCATCTGCGTGCGCAGCGTCTGGATGCGCTTCATCCGCTTGTCGCGCGATGCCCGCGGCGCTTGGGAATCCTGCCGGTTCTTCTTCTCGAGATCGCTGAGCTCTCGACGGATGGCGGCATACTCGGGAAAGTCCCCGTGCTCGCACGCCATCGAACTCTCGTAACCCGCCAGCGACGCTTCGGCTTCTCGCACCTGGCGCGCCAGTCCGACGACAGCGCGATCCGCCTGGAATTGAGCGAACGAAGACTCGAGGATCTCGCGGGCCCTGGCCTTGCCGAACATGTCGATCAGGTTCACAGCCATGTTGTACGTGGGGCGGAAACTCGAATTCAGCGGATACGTGCGGCGCGATGCCAGCGCGGCGACGGCCTGCGGATCCATGCCCTCGGTCCACTGCACGACCGCATGGCCCTCGACGTCGATCCCGCGCCTTCCAGCTCGACCGGTGAGCTGGGTGTACTCCCCCGAGGTGATCGCGACCCTGGCCTCGCCGTTGAACTTCTCCATCTTCTCGAGAACGACCGTACGGGCGGGCATGTTGATGCCGAGCGCCAGGGTCTCCGTCGCGAAGACGACTTTCACGAGTTTGCGTCGGTACAGCTCCTCGACGACTTCCTTGAAGGCCGGCAGCAGACCCGCGTGGTGCGAGGCGACGCCGCGCTCGAGGTTGTCGAGCCACTCCCAGTAGCCGAGCACGTCGAGGTCTTCGTCCTGGAGAGTACGGGTCCGGTCCTCCACGAGGGCCCGGATCTCCGTTCGTTCCTCGGCGGATGTCAGCCGAAGACCGGAGCGCCGCACCTGCTGGACCGCGGCGTCGCACCCCACTCGACTGAAGATGAAGAAGATCGCCGGGAGCAGGTTCGCGCGCTCCAAGAGGTGCACGACATCCGGACGATCCATCCGCTCGATCCGGCGGACGTTGGAGGCGCGCACCGGCCGTCGCCCGCCGCGCGGTGGACGCTTTGCCTGTCGTCCAGCATGACGGTCGCTGCGATACGACTGCGCCTGCCGGTTGTTGTCGTAGTTCGACCCGGTCGACGAGCGGATGCGCATCAACTCCTGGTTCACCTGCGCGGTCGCGAGACCCGCACGATCGTCGAACAGCGGAAGCAGGTCATCGCGGACGAGAACGTGCTGCTCCAGCGGGACGGGCCTGATCTCGGAGACGATGACGTCGGTGTCGCCACGGACCGTGTCGAGCCAGTCGCCGAACTCCTCGGCATTGGAGACCGTGGCGCTCAGCGAGACCAGTCGCACCCGCTGAGGCAGGTGGATGATGACCTCTTCCCACACCGCTCCGCGGAAACGATCGGCGAGGTAGTGGACTTCGTCCATGATCACGTAGCGCAGGTCGCGGAGCGCGGCGGAGTCGGCGTAGATCATGTTGCGCAGGACCTCGGTGGTCATCACCACGATGCGCGCGTTGCCGTTGATGTTGGTGTCACCGGTGAGCAGACCGACCTGATCCGCCCCATAAACCTCGACCAGCTCACGGAACTTCTGGTTCGAGAGGGCCTTCATCGGCGTGGTGTAGAACGCCTTGTCGCTCGCGGTCCGCATCGCGAGGTGGATCGCGAACTCCCCGACGATCGTCTTCCCTGCCCCCGTCGGTGCGGCCACCAGCACACTGCGGCCATTCTCCAGAGCATGGCATCCCGCGACCTGGAACGGATCGAGCTCGAACTTCTGCAGTGCTGCGAAAGCCGAGGACTCCGGGTGCTCCGCTGCCTGCTGCGTCTGCGCGTACCGCTCGGAGGGCGAGCTCATACCGCGTCCGGCAACAGCCCGGTCGCCTCGTTGCGCTTGCGCTTGCGCCGGTCGAACAGGAGAGAGAGCCCCGCTGCGGCAAAGAAGAGGACGATCAGGATCCCGGCGAGCATCAGCATGCTGACCACATCGGCGGCCGGCGTCGCGAGCGCGGCGAACACCGTCGCGATGATGATGGCGATGCGCCAGCCCTTGAGGATCGCCCTGCCCGACATGACACCGGCCAGGTTCAGCGCGACGAGGAAGACCGGCAGCACGAACGAGACCCCGATGACGATCATCAGCTTGAAGACGAAGTCGTAATACTCCTGCGCGTAGTAGAAGTTCGTCGCGCCGTCGGGCGTGAAGCTCCACATGAGCTCGATCACATGCGGCATGATCATCACGCCCAGGTAGCACCCGGCGAAGAAAAGCGGGACGGCAGCGACGACGAAGCCGACTGTGTACTTGATCTCCTTACGGGTCAGGCCGGGCATGATGAAAGCCCACACCTGCCACAGCCAGACCGGCGCCGAGATGAAGAGGCCGATCGAGAAGGCGATCCGCATGCGCATGTCGAACGCGGCCGTCACCGTGCCGAAGTTGAGCGCGCTGAAATCATCACCGCGCTTCTCGGTGATGATGCGGATGGGCTCTGTGATGAAGTGGATGACCGGGTCGGCGACGATGAACGCCACGACCATGCCCACGACCAGAGCGAGCGCCGCGTACATCAGACGCTTGCGCAGTTCGACGAGATGCGCGCCGAGCGACATCCGCCGATCCCGATCCGCCTTCGGCATCACGGTCGGTTCGATGGCTGCCACGGCCGGTCAGGCGCGAGGCGGAATCTCAGGGTCTGCGCCCGAGTCCTTGACCGACGTGGGGTCCGCGACGGTCGAGTCGGCGCGAGGTCCGTCCTCTTCCTTCATCGCCTTCATCTCACCCTTGAAGACGCGGGCGGACTGGCCCATGCTCTTCGCCAGAGCCGGCAGCTTGGCGGCACCGAACAGAAGGAGGATCACGGCGAGCACGATCAGAAGGTGCCAGCCTTGCATTCCAGCGAACATGTAAGGATTCCCGTCGTCGATGAGCGTTCGGTTCAGTCTACAGATCAATGCTCGGCATCGGGGCGGCGATAAAGCGCGAGTCCCGATGCGGCCCAGTCCCTCGTCGCGGATCGGGCGATGGCCGGCTCCCGAACCTCCATCGCACCGCCGAACCTCCCGGCCAGCCGCTTGACCCCGCGGGGATCGGCGAGGTGCAATGTGGTGGTCACCGCGCCGTCGACCACATCGGGCTGCCCGGTGGGAACGAAGCCGCTCAACAGGGGCGCGAGGCGCTCCGGCACCCGCACGGTGACCTCGCGTTCGTCGTCGAGACCGGCGAAGGCCTCGGGGACGTGTTCACCGCCGTGGGTGATCGGGATGTCGGTGAGGGTCGGTGCGCTGACACGGTCGAGATGGAACGTCCGCATCGCCTGCCTCATGTGGCACCATCCCTGCAGGTACCACTGGCCGTTCGTGATGAGGATCTGCATCGGATCGACGGTTCTGGTCGTCGGTGCGGCATCCGGAGCCTGGTAGGTGAAAGCGATCGCGACGCCCTCATGCAGACCTCGCGCGACAGCTTCGCGGACCTCGTCGACGGCGCTCGGGGCGACGACGACCTCGGCGGGAGCATCGGCTGCTCCGCGGGACAACTTCGAGATGAGGCCGGCGACGAGACCCGAGTCCGAGACGGCCGGCACCGCCGCGACCATCTGCAGTCCGGCGAGCAGCGCTGCCGCCTCCCGCGCAGTGAAGCGCGGGACCCGACGCAGGGCCACATCGTTGGTGATCTCGATGACATCCTCGAGGTCGAGCAGGTCCCAGTTGATGTCGAACATCTCCTGCGGCTGCTGCCAGTAACCGGATTCACCGGGCAGCCCGATCACGGTCAGCTTCTCGACCATGCCGCGCATCTCCTGCGGCGTCACGCCGAACTCCTCGGCCGCCTCGGCGAGGGACACCTGGCCGTGTTCGAGCAGGTACGGCACGAGAGTGAGGTAGAGGCGGACGCGGTCGGCCGCGAGCAGCGGCTTGGATTTCGCGCTCATGAGGCCTTCCCCTGATCTGTGTGCGCCTCGACGACCGCCCGCAGCCGGTCGATGACCGCGTCACGCAAAGCGACAGGTTCGACCACCCGCACCTCGGGCCCGTAGGAGGCGAGCTCATCGGCGAAGATGTGCAGGTCGACGAACGGGACGCGGATCCCCTGTGGCGCTGAAGAGGCACGTCGGCCCAGGCGAAGAGCGGCTTCGGTGCCAGGCGTGACCTCCAGCAGAGCGGAGTTCGCAGCAGCGACGCGTTCGAGCCCGGAGAGCGCCCGCTCCCCCGCCCCGTTTCGGAGTGCGGAGTCGAAGGTCGTCGTGCTCACCTTGACGTCGCCGACGATACGGCTGAGCAGGAACATCCTGTCCTCCTCGACATCCACGTCGACGCCGAACACGTGCCATCGGGCCTCGTAGTCGACCAGGGCCAGGGGGCGGATCCGCCGCCGCCGAGGCGCATCCTCTCCCGGTTTCAAGTAGTCGAAGGCGACGACACGGCACCGCTCGATCGCGTCCTGGAGCGGGGCGAACGCGGCATCGCGGGCAGTGATCCGCGGGGCGAAGCCGATGATCGGCTCGTCACCGTCGATGCCCAACGCGCGGATCTTGCGCACGCCCGACTGCGCATCGCCCGAGACGGACTCCGCACTCCAGACGCTGCCGGCCAGCTGCAGCACGGCCATTTCGGCGGCGGAGAACTCGATGTCACTGGGCAGGTCGTATTCCGCTTGCGGAATACGGTATCTCGCTTCACGGAGGTCGTTCGGATCGGCGGCGTCCCCGATCGTCTCGATCGGCACGCCGAGGGTGCGCAGCTCGTCCTTGTCCCGCTCGAACATCTTCTCCAGCGCGTCGGAGCGTGTACCCGCATCCGCCCGCTGCCGATATCCGGACACGTTGTCGAGGATCTGCTGCTTGGTCAGCCCGATCTCCGTGGCCATCAGCGCCACGACGAGATTCGTGAGGCGTTCCTCCGCGGGGATCCGGCTGGCCATCACTGCGTCGGCGCCGTGACTGCGCCCAGGATGTCGACGACGTAGGCGACGGCAGGGCCGCCGTCGCCGGAGGGCGTGACGACGAGCAGCTGCGAGCCCACGGTCTTGCCGACGATGGCCTCTGCGACGCTGGGAGCCGAGGTCGAGAGGTCGCCTGTCGGTCCCTGGCCCCACGTGCTGTTGATTACCTTCTTGTCATCCCAGCCCACGGCCATCACGTTCAGAAGCGGGATCTGGCCCGCTTCGACCTCTTCGCCGTCTCCCTTGATGAGAGTCTGCACGACCTGCTCCGTCGGCGCTGCGCTGTCGGGAATGATGACGCCGGGTGTGCCATCGGGGGCTCGCACCACCGTCGGCATGCCCTTCGCATCGTTGAACTGGAGGGAACCCTCGGCCCGGGAGAGGAACACATCGACCACGTCGATGACGAACACCGCGTTGTCGTCGGCCGCGAGACCGAACCCCTCCAGGTTGTTGGCGCCGAAATCTTCCGGCGTGAGGGCCGCAACGATCCGGGATCCCGCCGTCGCGCACTCGAACACCGACTCGAGTCCGGGCGACTGCGTCGCCCAGTAGTCGGCCGTGGAGACCTGTCCCTTGGCCTCGTCGTACGACGTCGCGTACACCTGCTTGCCGGTCTCACCGCTGAAGATCGAGAGCTCCACCACGAGGGCCTGTGTGTTGTCGAGGATCTGCCGGCCGTCGCCCACGGTCGTGTCGGCGAAGGCGGTCTCCTTGAGGTGCAGCGGGGTGAACACGCTGACGTCCGGAGCCGATCCGACGTCGCCTTCCACGGTGACGGCGTCACGGATCTCGTTCGACCCGGCCCCGCGGTCGCAGGCGTCGCCGCCGTCGGGTCCCGCTGCTGTGCAGCCGGTCAGAGCGAGGACGGCAAGGCTGAGGGAGGCCAGAACGGCGGACGTTTTACGCACGCGCTCCAGTCTATTCCGTCGCGTGCCCGGAATCGCGCGACGCCGCAGCAAGGCGTGCCCCTTCGGCAGCCTTCTCGGCTTCCCGCGCCCGCTTGCGCAGGTTCTTGTCACTGATCTCGCGGTCGCCGACGGCGCCGGGCGTCCACGCCTCGACATCCTCGTCGCCGTAGCTGCTCTTGGAAGCGCGTCGCTTGACCGATGGCGCGATCGCGCCCGGCGCGAGCCGTCGAGCGGTGAGAAGGAACCCCGTGTGTGCGACCATCCGGTGATCGGGGCGCACCGCGAGGCCTTCGACATGCCACCCGCGGACCATAGTCTCGGAGGCATCGGGATCGGTGAAGAGTCCCGTGCCACGGATGTACTCCGCGACGCGCGAGAGCTGCGTCGCCGTGGCCACGTAGCAGAGGACCACGCCGCCGGGAGTGAGCGCATCGGCCACGGCGTCCATGCATTCCCAGGGAGCGAGCATGTCCAGTACCACCCGGTCGACGGTGCCGGCCGGCACCTCATTCGGGAGCGACTCGACGAGGTCGCCCACGACGACGCGCCAGGTGTCAGGGTGTTCGCCGAAGAACGTCTCGACGTTGCCGCGGGCGACGTCGGCGAAGTCCTCGCGGCGTTCGAACGAGATCAGGTTTCCTACCGGCCCGACGGCCCGAAGGAGGGAGAGGGAGAGCGCTCCCGAACCGACCCCGGCCTCGACGACCGTCGCGCCCGGGAAGATGTCGGCCTGCATCACGATCTGCGCCGCATCCTTCGGGTACACGATCGCCGCGCCCCGCGGCATCGACATCGCGAAGTCTTTCAGCAACGGACGGAGCGCCAGATAGTCGTGTCCGGAGCTGTTGGCCACGACCGAGCCGTCGGGAAGGCCGATCAGGTCGCGATGGCGCAGCACGCCCTGGTGCGTGTGCAGCTCCCCGTCCTCGCGGAGCGTCACCGTGTGCAGGCGACCCTTCGGGCCGGTCAGCTGCACTCGGTCGCCCGGTCGGAACGGACCACTAGGCCTCGGTACGCGGCTTTCGGTCATCAGGAAGCTCCTGTCGCGACGTTGATGCTGTCGAAGAGATCGTTAAGATCGCCGGCGCTCCTGCCGGCGAGTGTCGGCCACAGCTGGTGCGCGCCGAGATGGTCGAGCGGGACGATATGTGGCACCGCGAGCGTCAGCGCACCCGAGGCGAGTCCGGCGCGGACGCCGGTCGGAGAGTCCTCGATGACGATCACGTCGGTGATGTCGACGTCGAGGAGTGCCGCTGCCTGCAGGTAGGGCTCGGGGTGCGGCTTGGGGTTGTCCACATCGTCCCCGGCCACGACAAGGTCGAACGCCTCGAAATCGATCAGATCGACCACGCTCAGTGCCATCCTCCGCAGCGACATCGTCACGAGACCCGTCGGAATTCCCGCGCTCCGCAGGTCGCGGAGCAGTTCGCGAGCACCCGGGCGGAAAGGTACGCCGCTGGTGCGGAGCGAGTCCTGCACGGCGTCTGTCAGATGATCGACGATCGCCTGGGCCTCCATCGCGACGCCGGCCCGTTGCAGGATCACCGCGCTGTCGAGCAGACCGCTTCCGACGAGCTGCAGCGCATCCTCGTGGCTCCAGGACCCGCCAAAGGATTCGACCAGTGCCGTCTCGGCCGCCATCCAATACGGTTCGGTGTCGACGAGCGTTCCATCCATGTCCCACAGGACCGCGCTGGGCTTTCTACTCACTGAACCCATGCTAGCCGGGGTACCGCCCGCATCCCGCCGTCGCGGACTAGCCTGGAAGGATCTCGTCCACGATCTCGAAGGGAGCCCTCGATGGATGTTCTCGGTCAGCGCATCGTCATCGCGGCCTTCGACGGCTGGAACGATGCCGGTGAAGCGGCGAGCGGCGCCATCGAAGCGCTGCGCGCGTCGTCGGACTACGATCTCGTGCACTCCGTCGATCCCGAACTGTACTTCGACTACCAGTACACACGACCGTCGAGTCGGATGGACGGTGAGGGCCGGCGCCAGCTGACGTGGCCGGAAGCAGGCCTCTGGCGTCCGCGCGATCCCGGTCCCGGACCCGAGTTCTGGCTGCTGACCGGCGCGGAGCCGGCCCGCACCTGGCAGTCGTTCGCCTCGGAGTTCATCGATGTGGCTCTGCGCGACGACATCACCGGACTCGTCACCCTCGGCGCGATGCTCTCGGACGTCCCGCACACGCGGCCGATCTCCATCTTCGCGTCCAGCCAGAACGAGCAGGTCCGCGAAGCGCACGATCTGGAGCGTTCGCTCTACGAGGGGCCGGTCGGCATCCTCTCCGTCATCGAGCACTTCGCAGAGAACGCGGGGATCCCCACAGCCAGCCTGTGGGCCAGCGTGCCGCACTACGTCGCGTCTGCGACGCCTTCGCCCAAGGTGACTCTCGCCCTCCTCGACCGGCTCGAAGAGCTGGCCGGCGCCGACGTGGATCGGCAGACGCTGCGGACCGAGGCCGCTGCCTGGGAGGCCTCGATCGACGCGGCCGCGTCGGAGGACGAAGACATGGCCGAGTACATCCGTCAGCTCGAGCGCACGCGCGACACGTGGGACTCCCCCGAGGCGTCCGGCGATGCGATCGCGCAGGCGTTCGAGCGGTATCTCCGCCGTCGCGACGACGGTCCAGGAGACCGCAAGCGCTGAGGCCGGATCAGGCTGCGATCACCCCGGTGCCGAGCAGGACCAGGAGGACCGAGCCGAGCAGGATCCGGTAGATCACGAACGGCAGGAAGCTGCGCTTCGAGATCCAGTTCATGAAGAACGCGATGACGCCGAGTGCGACCACGAAAGCGATACCCGTCGCCGCGAGCGTGTCGCCGAACGAGAAGAACGATGGCTCGTCCCAGCTCTTGAACACCTGATAGAAACCGCTGCCGAACACCGCCGGGATCGCGAGCAGGAAGGCGTAGCGGGCGGCGGCGGCGCGCTCGTAACCGAGGAAGAGGCCCATGGTGATGGTGCCGCCCGAGCGGGAGACGCCCGGGATCAGCGCCAGCGCCTGTGCGAAGCCGAAAGCGATGCCGTGCGGGTAGGTCAGTTCGTCGAGGTTGCGGCGCTTCGCCCCGACGTAATCGGCGACGCCGAGCAGGATGCCGAAGACGATGAGCATGATCGCGACGATCCACATCGACCGGAGCACCGTCTCGATCTGGTCCTGGAAGAGCAGCCCGAGAACCACGATCGGGATGCTGCCGATGATGATCATCCAGCCCATCCGCGCATCGGGATCATTGCGCGGAGCTTTTCCGACGAGTGAGCGGAACCACTGGCCGATGATCCGCACGATGTCACGCCAGAAGAACACGACGACCGCGGCCTCGGTACCGATCTGCGTGATCGCGGTGAAGGCCGCACCCGGGTCCTCGCCCGACGGCAGGAACGTGCCGAGGATGCGCAGATGGGCGCTGGAGGAGATCGGGAGGAACTCGGTGAGTCCCTGGACGATGCCCAGGATCAGTGCTTCGAGCAGGTGCATGGAGAGCTTTCAGTTCAGAGAGGCACGGAGCGCGCAGCGCTCAGTACGTGCGCAGCAGATCGGCCAGCACCCGCTGGCCGAAGACAAGCGATTCTACGGGTACTCGCTCATCGACTCCGTGGAACATGCCTGTGAAGTCCAAGTCAGCGGGGAGCTTCAACGGCGCGAAGCCGTACCCGGTGATGCCCAGGTAGGCCAGCGCCTTGTTGTCGGTGCCGGCGCCCAGGAGGTAGGGGATCACCGGCACGCCGGGGTCATGGCGGCCGATGCTGGCCACCATCGCCTCGACGAGCTCGCCCTCGAACGGTGTCTCCATACCGATGTCACGGACAACGGTCTCGATGACGATTCCATCGCCGACGATCTGCTGCAAATCGGCGAGCACATCGTCTTCGGTCCCGGGGATCACGCGGACATCGATGAGTGCCTCGGCACGCTCCGGGATGACGTTGTGCTTGTAGCCGGCGGTCAGAGCCGTGGGATTCGTGGTGGTCCGGAACGACGACCTCAGGAACGCCTCCGCGGGCCCAGCGGCAGCGGCGAGGGCATCGGGGTCGTCGGCACTGCGCCCGCTCAATGCGCTGAGTCCCTCCAGCAGTGCCGTGGTCGTCGGCGTCAGACGGATCGGCCAGCGCGTGCGCCCGATCGCCGCGACGGCCTCCGCGAGCTTCGTCACGGCATTGTCGTCGTGCAGGCGGCTGCCGTGGCCCGCGCGCCCCTTCGCCACCAGACGGATCCAGATCAGCGCCTTCTCGCCGACCTGCAGCAGGTACGCACGTCGGTCATCGACGGTGATCGAGTAACCCCCGACCTCGCTGATCGCGGCCGTCGCCCCTTCGAACCACTCCGGGCGGTTCTGGACGACGAGAGCCGAACCTTCGACGCCCCCGTTCTCCTCATCGGCGAAGAACGCCAGGATGAGGTCGCGCTCCGGCTGCTCCCCCGCCCGCAGGATCTCGGCGACGGAGGTGAGGATCATGGCGTTCATGTTCTTCATGTCCACGGCACCGCGACCCCACAGCATCCCGTCCTGGACGAGGCCGGCGAACGGATCGACGCTCCAGTCGTCGGCCATCGCCGGCACGACGTCGAGATGACCGTGAACGACGAGTGCGGGTTTGCTTCGGTCACGGCCGGCGACACGAGCCATCACGTTGGTCCGGCGGGCGATCGGCTCGTAGTACTCGACATCGAGCCCGAGCTCCGCGAGGTAGGCGCCCACGTACTCCGCGGCCTCGCGCTCGCCCTTCGCATTCCCTCCGCCGAAGTTGGATGTGTCGAAGCGGATGAGGTCGCTGGCGATGCGCACGACCTCGGGAAGAGAGGGATCGGTCATGTGCTCCAGGCTATCGAAACCGCGTGCCACGCCCGGGCGTACCGCTCGGTTCGAGAGGCCGCGGGGAACGTGGTAATGTCATTCTTCGGTCGGCAACGATCATCCAAAACCTGCGCGGGTGGCGGAATGGTAGACGCGCTACGTTGAGGTCGTAGTGCCCGTAAGGGCGTGGGGGTTCAAGTCCCCCTCCGCGCACAGGAAGAAGAAGGCCCCGGATCCCCTGGATCCGGGGCCTTCTTCGTTGTCCGCAGGCGACGCGAGGCAACGCACGAGTGACCTCATCCGAGGGGGATGATCTCCTCCCCCTGCACGCGAACGGCTCTGGATAGCCTGATCCGCATGACAGCCCTCGATGCCGATCGTTCGACGATCACCCAGGCCTACCTTTACGGTTTCCCGCTCGTGTTCAACCTCGATCAGGTCACGCGCTACACGACCACCGGGGTCGGCGCCAACCCCGCCGCCCGGTTCAACACCTTCAGCCACGCTCGGACGCTCGCAGGGCCGGCAGACACGTTCGTCACGATCAACAACGACACGCTGTATTCGATGGCGCAGGTCGACCTCAGTGTCGGCCCGGTCGAGCTGCAGGTCCCTGACACTGCTGGCCGCTATTACGTCCTCCAGTTCGTCGACGCATGGACGAACAACTTCGCCTACGTCGGACATCGCGCGACCGGAACGGGCGCGGGGAGGTTCCTCCTCGTCCCGCCGTCTTGGACCGGCGACGCCGGAGATACGGTCGTGATCCGATTCCCGACGACGATCGCCTCGATAGTCGGACGCTGGGCAGTGAGCGGTGATCACGAGCTCCCCGAAGTACACGCACTCCAGGACGCCACGACGCTGACGCCGCGAGATCCTGATGCCGTTCCTGCAGGCCTCGCCGTCCCGGATCCCGACGTGCCGGGGAGCGCGCTCTTCCTCGAGAAGCTCCGCGTCTGGTCGCAGCAGTTCCCACCCGCACAGCGTGATCGTCCGTTGCAGGACTCGCTCGCCTCGACGGGGATCGCCGTGCGGGGCGCATCACCCTATGCGTCGATGCCGCTCTCCGACGCCGCGCGCCTGGTCGGCGACATGGATGCCGCCAAGGAGACCCTCCATACGATCCTGACGCACGGCTCCAGCCCGGAAGAGAACGGGTGGAAGCTCACCTTCCACGCCTTCGACTACAACCTCGACTACTTCGAGGTCGGTGCCCTGGATGACGACCGCTTCAAGATGACCGACCCCGAACTGCGAATCGCCGAACGCGCAGCTGCCGCACTCGGCGGTCTATGGGGCAACCACCCCTACGAAGCGGCGTACATCATGACGTACGTCGACGACCGCGGAGAACAGCTCACCGGTGCCCGGACATACACGCTGCGTCTGGACCCCGAGCCGCCCGTGTCCGCCTTCTGGTCGTTGACGATGTACTCCGTTCCGGAGTTCTACCTGGTGGAGAATCCCATCGCGCGGTACTCCATCGGCGACAGGACCCCGGGCCTGGTCCGCGATGCGGAAGGCGCTCTCACCATCACGATCAGCCATGAACGACCCGAAGATGCGACGGCGGCGGCCAACTGGCTTCCCGCACCGGCCGGAGACTTCCGGCCGGTGATGCGGATGTACGAACCCGACCCTGCCGTTCTCGACCGCCGATACACGGTCCCCGCGATCAATCGGGTGGTGGGGTGAGTCCGCGCACGCCGATCAGGCTGTGCCGACACCGAACACGAGGCCGAGCACGTACGTGATGGCGGCGGCGCCGAAGCCGATTGCGAGCTGACGGAGGGCGCGGCGCAGGGGCGGGCCGCCCGAGAGCACGCCCACCATCGCGCCCGTGCTCAGCAGCGCGATGCCGACCAGAATCAAGGCGACGATGATCGCCGTCGTGCCCTGGAGGCCGAAGATCCAGGGCAGGACCGGAATGATCGCTCCGGAGGCGAACAGCAGGAAGCTCGAGATCGCCGCCGTCCAGTCGCTCCCGACGATCTCGTGATCGTCTCCGGACTGGATGTTCACCGGACCCGTTGCCGCGCGGCTGACCCCCGCCTGCGCAGCCGAGACGATCCGTCGCGCGCGCGACAGCGACTCCTCCTGGTCCATGCCGCGCGCCCGATACACGAGCGCGAGTTCGTTCTCGTCGATGTCGAGATCGCCGGCAGCGGCATGGGCGTCCTCATTCGCCTCGGTCGCCGCGAGCAACTCGCGCTGCGAACGCACCGACACGAACTCCCCCGCACCCATCGACAGCGCGCCCGCCAGCAGTCCTGCGATGCCGCTGAAGAGGACGAAGCCGGAACTGACCCCGGTCGCGCCGATGCCGAGCACCAGCGCGAGGTTGCTCACGAGGCCGTCGTTGGCACCGAACACGGCAGCGCGGAACGATCCGGACAGGCGCCTGCGTCCCCGCGCAGCGAGTCCGCGGACGACCTCGTAGTGCACCTTCTCGTCCGCGCGCATCGCGGGAGTCGCATACTGCTCGGAGTCGTAGGGCGAACGAGCCTCGGCACTCTGGGCGAGCGCGAGCACGAAGATCGACCCGAAGCGGCCCGCCATCCAGCCGAGCAACCGCGATCGGACGCCGGCACGCGGCAGCCGTGCGGGCTCTGCCCCGAGAAGGTCGAGCCAGTGCTGCTCATGGCGGCGTTCGGCGTCTGCAAGCCTCAGGAGGATCTCACGTTCCTCCCCCGAGCGGCGCGCCGCGAGTCTCTGGTACACGGCGCCTTCGGCGCGCTCCTCGACCAGGTAGCGCGCCCAGCGCCGGCGATCGGCGGGGGTCGGGTCGGCGGCAGCGGGGGCTGTCATGGATCCTCCAGATGTGACGGTGCCCGGTGCGCGGGCAACCGTTCAACGCTAGCCGTGGAGTCTCGACGACACCCCGCTCAGACGCGGATTGACAGCATTTCGGGGATCCGAAGCAGCGCTCCGGAGCGGAGCCGTCGAGGTCGGATCAGGAGCGCACGCGCTTGCGCAGGACTTCGATGCGCGACTGCAGCTGCGTCACGGTCGCCTGCGCCACTGCCGGTCCTCCGCAGATGCGCCGGAGCTCGGCATGCACCGCGCCGTGCGGCTCACCCCTCTGCCGGGCGTAGAGCCCCACCAGACTGTTCAAGAGCTGCCGCTGCTCCTTGAGCGTGCGATGGAGGGGCGGAGGAAGAGTCGTCGTCTCGGTCGGACCGGCAGAGGCCTCGCGCACCTCTCGCAGCCGCGACTGTCGGGTCTGGCGCTGCATGAGCAGCTCGTGCACGTGCTCGGGCTCGAGGAGGCCGGGGAAACCGATGAACTCCTCCTCCTCGGGGGTGCCGGGCTCGGCCAGCTGTCCGAACTCCTGGCCTTCGAAGACGACGCGGTCGAAGTGCGCGACCGAGGAGAGCGCCTGGTAGCTGAACTCCTGCGTCAGGGCATCCGAGGTCTCCTCTTCGCGGTTGGCACTCTCGAGCAGGGAATCGTCGAGTCCGTCTTCTTCCTTCGACTGCCGGTCGAGCGCATGGTCGCGCTGCTTGTCCATCTCGTTCGCCAGGCCCATGAGCACGGGCACCTGCGGCAGGAACACGCTGGCGGCCTCGCCACGACGACGGGCCCGCACGAATCGGCCGATCGCCTGGGCGAAGAAGAGTGGAGTGGAGGACGACGTGGCATACACGCCGACGGCGAGACGCGGCACGTCGACACCCTCTGACACCATGCGGACCGCGACCATCCAGCGGGAGTCGTTCGCGCTGAACTTCTCGATCCGCTCGGAAGCGGTCGCGTCATCGGAGAGCACGATCGTCGGCTGCTGCCCGGTGATGCTGTGCAGGATCTTGGCGTACGCCCGTGCCACCGTCTGATCGGTGGCGAGCACGAGGCCACCCGCATCCGGCACATGGTGGCGGATCTCGGTGAGGCGGCGATCTGCGGCCGACAGCACGGCCGGCATCCACTCGCCTTCGGGATCGAGCGCCGTGCGCCAGGCCTGGGACGTCACATCCTTCGTGTTGTCCTGCCCGAGGTGCGTCTCGAGTTCGTCGCCGGTGGTGGTGCGCCAGCGCATCTTGCCCGCGTACATGTGGAAGAGCACGGGACGCACGACCCCGTCGGCCAGGGCTCGACCGTAGCCGTAGTTGTAATCGGTGCGCGATACGCGAGCCCCGGATTCGTCGGGGTGGTACTCCACGAACGGGATCGGCGCCGTATCGCTGCGGAACGGCGTTCCCGACAGCAGCAGGCGCCGCTTCGCGGGGCCGTAGGCGTCGCGGATGGCGTCACCCCAGCTCAGGGCATCTCCCCCATGGTGGACCTCGTCGAGCACCACGAGGGTTTTGGCATCCTCCGTCAGATGCCGATGCACGGACGACTTTGCAGCCACCTGCGCGTAGGTGACGACGGCGCCGTGGTAGTGACGTGCGGGCGCCCAGTCGCTGTTGCGGAATCGCGGGTCGAGCCGGATGTGCACGCGCGCCGCGGCATCCGCCCACTGCGTCTTGAGGTGCTCGGTCGGCGCCACCACGATGATGCGGTTCACCTCGCCGATGCGCATGAGTTCGACGGCGAGGGTGAGGGCGAAGGTGGTCTTGCCTGCGCCAGGGGTCGCCGCGACGAGGAAGTCTCGCTGATCGGCTTCGAAGTACTGTTCCAGCGCCTCCTGTTGCCAGGCGCGCAGCTTGCTTGCGGTTCCCCAAGGGGCACGCTGGGGAAAGGACGGAGAGAGCATCGAGTCCACGATAATCGGTGCTGCGGACACTGTCGCACGTGCCTCACTTCTCGCGCGCGCCCCTCCCTCGGGCCGGCGCGTGCAGGTAGGCTCGGTCACTGCGCTGCGGCCACCGCCGCCTGGGCAGACGTTCGCGAAGGAGAGCTGGATGACCGACCAGGATTCGACTCGGACCCCGTACATGCCCAACGAGACCGCTCACCCGTGGCGACGCTTCGTCGCCGTCGGAGACTCGTTCACGGAGGGCATCGGCGACCCGGATCCGGCGCACCCCGGCAGCCACCGCGGCTGGGCCGACCGGGTGGCAGAGGTGCTCGCCGCCCAGGTGGACGACTTCGCCTACGCGAATCTCGCCGTCCGCGGGAAGCTCATCGCGCAGATCGTCGCCGACCAGATCGAACCGGCCGTCGCGCTGCGTCCCGACCTCGTCTCGATCTGCGCCGGGGGAAACGACGTGATCCGCCCGGGCACCGACCCCGACGCCATCGCGAGTCAGCTCGAGGATGCCGTGGCACGCCTCGCGTCCACTGGAGCGGCCGTCCTCCTGTTCACCGGCATCGACACGGGTTTCACTCCGGTGTTCCGCGCCTTCCGCGGAAAGGTCGCCATCTACAACGAGAACGTCCGGGCGATCGCGGAGCGTCACGACTGCATCGTCGCGGATCAGTGGGCCCTCAAGGTCGTCCAGGACATGCGGTTCTTCGACGACGATCGGCTGCACTTCAACGCCCTCGGCCACCACGAGGTCGCACGCATGGCGCTCCGCGCCCTGAACGTCCCGAACGACCTCGAGGCCATGCAGCCCGAGCCGTACCCGCTGCGGACCTGGCGCGAGGCGCGATCGGAAGACCTCGGATGGGCCCGCGAGCACTTGATGCCCTGGGTTCTGCGTCGGCTGCGCCATCAGTCGTCGGGCGACAACCTGGCCGCAAAGCGTCCTGATCCCTCGCCGGTCATCTTCCCGGAGCGCGACTGAAGCTTCTCAGCCCTTCACCGCCCACAGCGCCACGGCTGCTGCGGAGGCGACGTTCAGCGAGTCGACCCCGCCGGACATCGGGATCGTGACGACGGTGTCGGCGCTGTCGATCACCGTGCGGGAGAGACCGTCGCCCTCCGAGCCCATGACGAGGGCGACGCGCTCGGGGCGGTCGGCGACGTAGGCGTCGAGTGTCACCGCATCGTCGCGCAGCGCCAGTGCCGCGATGTCGAAACGCGCGGCATGAAGGTCTGCGACGGCAGCATCCCAATCGGTGATCCGCGTCCACGGGACCTGGAAGACCGTCCCCATGCTCACGCGCACGCTGCGCCGATACAGCGGATCGGCACCACCCGGCGACACCAGAACGGCATCGGCGCCGAGACCGGCCGCCGCACGGAACGCGGCACCGACGTTCGTGTGATCGCCGATGTTCTCGAGGATCAGAACGACAGAGGCGCCGTCGATTACGTCTCGAACCGTCGGCAGCTCCGGGCGGTGCATCGACGCGATCGTTCCACGGTGTACGGCGAAGCCGGTCACCGATTCCGCCACATCGTCCGGGACGACGTACACGGGCACGTCGAGATCGCCGACGATTCCACGGATGTCTTCGACACGGCGCTCCTGCACCAGCACAGAGCGCGGACGATGCCCGGCTGCCACCGCACGGGCGATGACCTTCGTCGACTCCGCGATGTACAGCCCGCCCGCCGGTTCGCGGATGGTGCGCAGCGCGGTGTCGGTGAGCCCGCGGTAGTCGTCGAGGCGCGGATCGTCGGCATCGGTCACAGGCACCAGTCGCATGCGTCCCACTCTGCCACTGCTCGTACCTCCGCTCCGACGGCTCCCGGGCGCTGCACACGGCCTGCGCCACGAGGCCGGTCCCCGCTCCACGCCGTAGACTCGCTCGAGGAGGTCCTGTGAGCGTCTCGAACACCGCCGAGCTGTCGGCCGCCATCTCCCACGCCGCCGAGTTGCTGCGTGGCAGACGCATCGCCCTCTTGACCGGCGCCGGCATCTCCACCGACTCGGGCATACCCGCGTATCGCGGAGAGGGTGCCAGAACCCGCAGCGACCCGATGACGATCCAGACGTACCTGGGCGACGAGGCGGCGCGACGACGCTACTGGGTCGGCGGCCACCTCGGCTGGCGTGCGTTCGCGCGCGCGGAACCCAACGCAGGACACCTCGCTCTCGCACAGCTCGAGGCCGCGGGGAACGTCTCGGGCGTCATCACCCAGAACGTCGACGGGCTCCATCTGCGCGCCGGGAGCTCGCATGTGATCGAAGTGCACGGCACGATGCGTCGCGTCTTCTGCCTGCAGTGCGGTCAGGTCTTCGACCGCCGCGACATCGCGGTGCAGATCGAGGAGCAGAACCCCTGGATCACCATTCCGGAGAACGTGGCGCTCGGTCCCGACGGCGATGTCCTCCCCGAATCCACCGAGGGATTCATCGTGCCGGTGTGCACGGTGTGCGGCGGAATGCTGAAACCCGACGTCGTCTTCTTCGGCGAGTACGTCCCGCTGGACCGGTTCCGCGCCGCGGAGTCGCTGCTGCGCTCCAGCTCCGCCCTCATCGTCGCCGGCTCCTCACTGGTCGTGAACTCGGGCGTGCGGCTGGTCGAGCGCGCCAGACGCCGTAACATCCCTCTGATCATCGTCAACCGCGAGCCGACGCGTGCGGATGCCTGGGCTGATGTCACCATCGCCGCCGGCACCAGCGACGTGCTCCCCGCACTTCAGGAACTGCTCTCGTGACCCACCTCACCCTCATCCGCCATGGCCAGACCGATTGGAACCTCGCTCGACGAATCCAGGGCTCGACCGACATCCCGTTGAACGAGACCGGGCGAGAAGATGCGCGGAGGGCGGCCGAGAGCCTCGCCGCCAGCACGCATCACGCGGTCTACACCAGTCCGCTGCTGCGCGCCAAGGAGACGGCCGAGATCATCGCCGACCGACTCGGACTCGAGGTCTTCGGCGTGGTGCCCGACATCCGGGAACGCGAGTTCGGCGACGGCGAGGGCTTGCTCGTCGAGGACTACATCTCGACGTACGGCGACTGGCACGCCGAGGTGCCGGGGGCGGAGTCCCTGGAGCAGGTCGGCGAGCGTGCCATCGCTGCGCTCCACGCGATCGCCCGCGAAGCGCGACGTCGCTCGGCCCCGCAGGCGGAATCGGTCCTCGTGGTGGCACACGGCGGCGTAATCCGCGCCGTGATCGATCACGTCTCCGGTGGGACGCTCCCCCGCGACGGCGAGGTCCTGCGCAACGGGTCCGCACACCGCTTCGTCGCGGCGCCCGGCTACCTGCGACTCCTCGAGGAGTCGCCGGTCGTCTGATCAGCTGACGCGGGAGACGACCGATCGCGCGTGCCGGAGCACCGGTTCGTCGATCATGCGCCCCTCGAAGCGGAACACGCCGCGCTCCGTGGCCGCCGCCGCGAGCACCGCCCGCGCCCAGGCCACCGCATGGTCGTCCGGCCGATACGCGGCCCTGATCGCCGTCACCTGGTTCGGATGGATGCAGGCCGTGGCTTGGAACCCCGAGGCGGCGGCGTCCATCGCCTCGCGCTGCAGCCCCTCGGCGTCGTCGATGTCGATGTGCACGGCGTCGATGGCCGCTTTGCCGTGCGCGCCGGACTCGAGGAGGACACGAGCACGGGCGTACCGGGCGATATCGCGATAGCCACCCTCCGTATTCCGTGATGAGGTTCCGCCGAGAGAGGCCACGAGATCCTCTGCGCCCCACATCATCGCGGTCACCCGGGGGTGCGCGGCGATCCGGTCGGCCGCATGGATGCCGCGTGCGGTCTCGCACAGCGCGATCAGCGAGTACCGCTGGTCGAACGCATCGAGGCTCTCGGCGCTCTCTGTCTTCGCCACCATCACCGTGTGGAAGTCGGTCGCGGCGAGTGCGTCGAGATCGGCCGTGAACGCTTCGGTGCCTGGCGCGTTCACGCGCACGATGACCCGCGCGGCGTCGATGTCTGCATCGATCACATTTCGGCGCGCCACGGCCTTCCCCTCCGGGAGGACGGCATCTTCGAGGTCGAGGATGATCGCGTCCGACCGGTCCAGCGCCTTGCGGAAGCGCTCCGGTCGATCGGCGGGGCAGAACAGAAGGGCCGGCCCGAGAGCGAAAGTCACTTGTCGCGTCCTTCCCGGAGGCAGTGGACGAGGACGGACCGCACCGCGGTCGCCACAACCGTGTCGTCTTGATTGCGTCCGGTGTGAGCGATCTTCACGATGCCTTGGCCCGGGCGTGAGGAGGACAGCCGCTTGTCGACGATGACGCTCTCGGTATAAAGGGTGTCGCCGGCGAACAGCGGGTGCGGGAAGACGATGTCGCCGAACCCGAGCTGTGCGACCAGTGTGCCCTGCGTCAGCTGCGCGACAGAGACGCCGACCATCGTCGACAGCGTCCACATCGAATTCATCAGCCGCGCACGGAACGGGTCCTGCGCATCGGCGAACGCGGCGTCGAGGTGCAGCGCCTGCGTGTTCATGGTGAGCGTCGTGAACAGCACGTTGTCGGCCTCGGTCGCCGTGCGGCCTGGGCGGTGCAGGTAACGGGCATCGACCATGAACTCCTCGTAATACAGACCCCTCTGGAGGATGTCGTGCGTGGTCACTTCGACTCCGTTCGTCGCTCGGTACGGCGCATGGGGCCACGCTACCCGGCGAGTCCGAGTCCGCGCGCGATGACCAGCAGCTGGACCTCGGTGGTGCCCTCGCCGATCTCGAGGATCTTCGAGTCGCGGTAGTGGCGAGCGACCGGGAATTCGTTCATGAAGCCGTTGCCCCCGAAGATCTGGGTGGCGTCTCTGGCGTTGTCCATCGCTGCCTCCCCGCCCACCAGCTTGGCGATCGCTGCAGCCTCCGCGAACGGCTTCCCCGCATCCCGCAGCCGCGCCGCGTGATGCCAGGCGAGCCGTGCGGTGTGAACACGCGCCCGCATGCGGGCCAGGGTGAACTGCGCATTCTGGCGTGTGCTCAGCGCCGCCCCGAAGATCGTCCGGCTCTTTGCATACTCGACGGCGGCCTCCAGACAGCCCTCGGCCGCTCCGGTCGAGAGCGCGGCGATCGCGATGCGGCCTTCGTCGAGGATGCTGAGGAAGCTCCGGAAACCGCTCCCCCGCTCCCCCAACAGGTTCGCGGCAGGAACCCTCGCCCCCTCGAACGTCAGGGGGTGGGTGTCGGAGGCGTTCCAACCGACCTTGTCGTAGGGGGCCTCGACCGTGAAACCGGGTGTGCCGTTCGGGACGATGATCGTGGAGATCTCCTTGCGCCCGTTCTCGTTCCCGGTCACGGCGGTCACCGTGACGAAGCAGGTGATCGGGGTGCCCGAGTTGGTGATGAACTGCTTGGAGCCGTCGATGACCCACTCGTCGCCCTCGAGGCGTGCGGTGGTCCTGGTCGCGCCGGCGTCACTGCCGGCTTCCGGTTCGGTGAGGCCGAAGCCCGCCAGCGCCCGCCCCGCGAGCAGATCGGGAAGGAACTCCTGCCGCTGCTCTTCGGTACCGAAGCGGTAGATCGGCATGGCACCGAGGCTCACCCCGGCTTCGAGTGTGATGGCGATCGACTGGTCCACCCGCCCCAGGGCCTCGATCGCGATGCCGAGCGCCATGTAGTCACCGCCCTGACCGCCGTACTCCTCGGGGAACGGCAGACCGAACAGGCCGAGATCGCCCATCTGCGAGACGACGTCCATCGACAGTGTGTGCGTGCGGTCGGCCTCATACGACTGCGGCGCGACCACCGTGTCCGCGAACTCCCGCACCATCGCGGCGAGCTCGCGCTCCTCCTCGGACAGGTCTTCCATGTTCAACTCTCCTCCGTCGTCACGCGGGCGACCGGTTGGTCACGCCGCACCTGATCGCCCACCGCGACCAGCAGGTGCACCACGCCATCGCGGGGTGCCAGCACCTGGTGCTCCATCTTCATCGCCTCGATCGCGACGAGTGGGTCGCCGGCCGAGACCGCATCCCCGTTCGCAACCAGCACGGCAACGACGCTGCCCGGCATGGGCGCTCGCCCCTCAGGCTCGGTCCTCGCCGATCCTGCTTCGCGCTGAGCGAGACGATGAAGCGTCCTGTGCCGCCTGTCGAGCGGGCGCAGACGCACCGTGCGGCCTCTCTCCGACACCCAGACCGCGCCATCGGCGTCCATCTCGGCATGCACCACCCCGTGCGGGGCGGGCCCTTCCCCGGCGCCGAGTTCAACCTCTTCGTCGTCATCCGTGAGGGCCACGAACGTCGCCTCCGGTACGGCCGCGGCACCCAGCCTCCAGCCTGGACGCTCCCGCCACAGCGCGGTGGTCCGCAGCGGTTCCCCTGCTCCGGTGGCCGACACCTTCCTCGCCGCAGCCAACTGGGCGCGCGACGGGCGTTCCGCTTTCCAGGGCAGCAGCGTCTCGATGAGTCCGGTGTCGAGATCACCCGCGACCACTCTCTCGTGTCGGCACAGGGTCCGCAGGAAGGCGATGTTCGTGTCGACGCCCAAGACCACCATGCGTGCGAGTGCCTCATCGAGGCGCGCGAGGGCGGCTTCACGATCATCGGCGAACGAGACGACCTTCGCGATCATCGGGTCGTAGAAACCGGTGACCTCGATCCCCGTCTCGATCGCCGAATCCACGCGCACTCCGGGCGGCGGGTCGAACAGGAGGACCGTACCCGTGGAGGGCAGAAAGCCGCGCTCGGGTGACTCGGCGTACACGCGCGCTTCGACCGCATGGCCGCGCAACCGCGGCGTGACGTCCAGCGGAAGCCCGTCGGCCACTCGCAGTTGGAGCGAGACGAGATCCAGCCCGGTGACCTCCTCGGTGACGGGATGCTCCACCTGGAGTCGCGTGTTCATCTCGATAAAGAAGACCTCGTCCGGCGCGTCGGCGTCGATGAGGAACTCGACCGTGCCGGCGCCGACGTACTCGACGCTCTCCGCTGCCAGAACGGCCGCCTCGAGCAGCCGCTCCCTCGTGTGCGCGGGAATGCCCGCCGACGGCGCCTCCTCGATGACCTTCTGATGGCGACGCTGCAGCGTGCACTCGCGCTCGCCGAGGGCGATGACCGTGCCGTGGGCATCGCCGAAGACCTGCACCTCGATGTGCCGTGGTCGACGGATCAGACGCTCGAGGATGAGCGAGTCATCTCCGAAAGCCGCAGACGCCACCCGACGAGCCGAGGCGAGCGCTCCGCGCAGCCCCGCGGGATCGGTCACGACCTCCATGCCCTTTCCCCCACCGCCCGCGCTGGGCTTGACGAGCAACGGGTAGCCGACGTTCTCCGCCTCCTCGGCGATCTCGTGGTCGGACAGGCCTTTGGCGTCGAAGCCCGGGACGACCGGAACTCCGTGGCGTAGCACATGCTCGCGGGCGCGGGCCTTGTCTCCCATGATCTGCAGAGCATCGACGGAGGGGCCGATGAAGACGATGCCGCTCTCGGCGCAGGCCTCGGCGAGGCCGACGCTCTCGGAGAGGAACCCGTAGCCGGGATGGATCGCCTGTGCACCGGTGCTGCGGGCGGCGGCGATCACCGCATCGATGTCGAGGTAGGACTCGACGGCAGGAGCAGGACCGATCCGTACGGCCAGATCCGCTTCGCGGACGTGAGGTGCCGACGCATCCGCGTCGCTGTACACGGCGACGCTGCGGATCCCGAGGGTGCGGAGAGTGCGGATGACTCGACGGGCGATCTCGCCACGATTGGCGACGAGGACGGTGTGGAAGGAAACGGTCGGTGATGACATGGCACTCACATCCGGAAGACGCCGAAGCGCGGTTCGGGCAGCGGACTGCGGGCGACGACGTCGAGCGCGAGCCCGAGCAGGTCGCGGGTCTGCGCGGGATCAACGATGCCGTCGTCCCACAGCCGTGCCGTGGCGTAATAGGGCTCGCCCTGGCGCTCGTACTGCTCGCGGATGGGTGCTTCGAACTCGCCACGCTCCTCGGTGCTCCACGACTCGCCACGCGCGGACAACTGGTCTTCCTTGACCGTGGCGAGGACGGATGCCGCCTGTGTTCCGCCCATCACGGAGATGCGGCTCGCCGGCCAGGTCCAGAGGAATCGCGGCGAGTACGCCCGTCCGCACATCGAGTAGTTGCCGGCGCCGAACGAGCCCCCGATGATGACGGTGAGTTTCGGCACCCTCGTGCTCGCCACGGCCGTGACCATCTTCGCGCCGTCCTTGGCGATTCCACCCGCCTCGGCATCGGAGCCCACCATGAACCCCGTGATGTTCTGCAGGAACAACAGGGGGATCCCGCGCTGATCGCACAGTTCGATGAAGTGCGCTCCCTTGAGTGCGGATTCGCTGAACAGCACGCCATTGTTCGCGACGATGCCCACGGGGTGCCCGTGGAGTCGGGCGAATCCCGTGACCAGCGTGGTGCCGTACTCAGGCTTGAACTCGAGGAACGTGTCACCGTCGATGAGGCGCGAGATGACCTCGTGCACGTCGTACGCGGCGTTCACGTCGACGGGAACGGCGTCGTACAGACTCGACAGCTCGGATGGCTGGCGGCTGCTCAGAACCTCCCATGCGGGTGCCGCAGGAGCGGGAAGAGTGGCGACGATGTCGCGCAGGATCTCGAGCGCGTGCTCGTCGTCTTCCGCAAGATGGTCAACGACACCGCTCCGGCGTGCGTGCAGCTCTCCCCCGCCCAGTTCTTCGGCGGTCACGACCTCGCCGATCGCTGCTTTCACCAGCGGCGGCCCGCCGAGGAAGATCGTTCCCTGACCGCGCACGATGACCGTCTCGTCGCTCATCGCGGGCACGTACGCGCCGCCGGCGGTGCAGGATCCGAGTACCGCCGCCAGCTGAGGAATCCCCTCGGCCGACATCCGCGCCTGATTGAAGAAGATCCGCCCGAAATGCTCGCGATCGGGGAACACCTCATCCTGCTTCGGGAGGAATGCGCCTCCCGAATCGACCAGGTACAGACACGGCAGCCTGTTCTCGAGAGCGATCTCCTGTGCGCGCAGGTGCTTCTTGACCGTGAGCGGGAAGTATGTGCCGCCCTTGACCGTCGCGTCATTGCAGATCACCATGACGTGGCGGCCGTGCACGAGGCCGATACCGGCGATGACTCCGGCACCGGGAGCCTCGCCTCCGTACAGGCCGTCGGCTGCGAGCGGGGCGACCTCGAGAAACGGGCTGCCCTCGTCGAGAACCCGCGCGACCCGATCTCGCGGCAACAGCTTGCCCCGAGACACATGGCGTTCACGGGATGCGGCCGGTCCCCCGCGGGCGGCGACCGTGAGGCGCTCCCGCAGCTCCTGCGCCAGGGACTCCTGCGTTGCGGGCATCGTGATGTCCTCCTCGACTCACGTCCGCGCGGGCGACGCCCTGGCGCGGTGCATGCATATTCGGTTAGTGTGCACTAACCCGTTGATTCAGGTTAGCGAGGATTAACTGAGATGACAAGCCCGGTCACCGCCCGAGACCGCGCCAAGGCCGAACGGTCCGATGCGATCCTGCAGGCCGCCGCGCGGCTCTTCGCCGCGCGCGGATACAGCGGCGTGAGCCTCGAAGACATCGGCGCCGCCGTGGGCGTGTCCGGCCCGGCGGTCTACCGGCACTTCGCCGGCAAACAGGCATTGCTGGGCGCGGTGCTCGTCAAGGTGAGCGAGGACTTGATGAACGGCGGGCGGCGGGTGGTGGACAGCACGCCGACCCCGGATGAGCGGATGCGCGGGCTGATCGCATTCCATGTCGATTTCGCGCTCGGGAATGCGGAGGTCATCCAGGTGCAGGACCGCGACGTCGCCTATCTGTCCGAAGCGGATCGAGCCGCCGTCCGCCGTCTGCAGCGTGCCTACATCGAGCTCTGGATGGATGCCCTCGCTCCCCTGCATCCCGCGGGCGACAGGGGAGCGGATCAGGAAGAGCTGCGCCTTCGCGTCCAAGCCTGCTTCGGCCTCATCAACTCCACGCCGCACAGCACGCGGGCGGCCGCACGGCGGCATTCCGCCACCGCGACCGTGCTGGTCGCGATGACGGACGCCGCGCTTCGCGCGACTACCTGAGCAGCATCGCCCGACCCGGTTCCTCAAGGAGGTCCGCGACGTCCTTGAGGAATCGCGCGCCTTCCGCGCCGTCGACGAGCCGGTGGTCGAACGAGAGGCTGAGCGTCATCATCTGACGGAGGGCGATCTCTCCTCGGAACTCCCAGGGCTGACGACGCACCGCGCCGACCGCGAGGATCCCGGACTGTCCGGGTGGAAGGATGGGCGTGCCGGCATCGACACCGAACACCCCGATGTTCGAGATCGAGAAGGTGCCTCCGGCGAGTTCCGCCGGAGAGGTCTTCCCCGAACGTGCGACCTCGGCGAGAGTCCGCACGGCATCAGCCAGTTCGATCAGTGTCAGCCTCTCCGCGTCGCGGATCATCGGGACGATGAGCCCACGATCCGTCGCGGCCGCGATCCCCAGGTCGACATAGTGGTGCTGGACGATCTCACCGGCGGCCTCGTCCCAACGGGAGTTGAGGCCCGGGGTACGCCCCAGAGCGAGACACACAGCCTTCGCCACGACCGCCAGCGGTCCGATCCGATGCGCGTCGAGGGAGCGGTCCGCACGGAGTCCGGCCAGCAGATCCATGGTCGCCGTCACGTCCACCGTGTGGAAGACGGTCACATGAGGGGCCGTGAAAGCGCTCTGCACCATGGCCGCGGCCGTGTGCTTGCGGACCCCGCGAATCGGGATGCGGGTCTCGCGCGCTCCATCTCCGGGAACCGCGGGGGTGAACGACGACACTGGGTCGGTGTGAACGACGCTTGAGGCTGGGCCGCGGACTCCGACCCGCTCGGCGTAGCCATCGATGTCAGCGCGTGTGATCAGCCGATCTCCTACCTCTGCGGCCACGAGGACCAGGTCGATCCCGAGACGCTTCGCGTGCGCGCGGACCGGCGGTGTCGAGCGCGGTCGCTCCACCACGGAGTCGACCGCGGCGGACGGTGTGGCGTCGTGCGGCGCGGCTTCGAGCACGGAGGTGTCGACCACCGCTGGTGCTGCCCCGGTGCGGCGTGCGCGACGGGCAGGTCGTCCGGTGGAGGTGGGGGCGGCCCCGTATCCGACGAGGTTCGGCTGCGTCTTCTCCGTCGATTCCGGCACCGGCGCGGGAGCGGACTCCTCGTCACCGACGACCTCGAAGTCGATCAGCGCGGCCCCCACGGCGACAGTCTCGCCGGCTTCGGCGTGCAGGGTCGCCACCGTGCCTTCGTACGGCGACGGCAACTCGACCACGGCCTTGGCGGTCTCCACTTCGGCCAGCGTCTGGTTGAGGGCGACCGGGTCACCCGGGGCGACCAACCACTGCACGACCTCGGCCTCGGCCAGCCCCTCTCCGAGGTCCGGAAGACGGAACTCCGCGATCATGCCTCTGCTCCCGTCAGGCTGTTCGGCCGATCGAGGACTCTGTCGACCGCATCCAGGAGGCGGTCGAGGTCCGGAAGGTGATATTTCTCGAGCTTCGCCGGCGGGTAGGGCACATCGTGGCCGGTGACCCGTAGCGGTGCTGACTCGAGATACTCGAAGCAGCGTTCCGTGATGCTCGCGATCACCTCGGCCGCGACACCGGCCTCGCGGGACGCTTCATGAGCGACGACGACCCGTCCGGTCTTCCGCACCGACGCGGCGACCGAGTCGTAGTCGACGGGCGAGAGGGATCGCAGATCGATGATCTCCAGCGATATCCCCTCGTCCTCCGCGGCCTCCGCGGCCTGCAGCGCGGTGGAGACCATCGCACCGTAGGTGATCAGAGTCGCATCCGTCCCTGTGCGCACGACGCGTGCCAGTCCCATCGGCGGTGCGTCTGCGAGAGGAGCCTCGAGATCGACGTCTCCCTTGTGGTGGTACAGCCGCTTCGGCTCGAAGAAGACCACGGGATCATCGGATGCGATCGCCTGGCGCAGGCTCCGGTACGCGTCTTCCGGGTTCGACACTGCGATCACCCGGATGCCCGCCGTATGCACGAAGTACGCCTCCGGAGACTCGGAGTGATGCTCGGCTGCGCCGATTCCTCCCGCCCAGGGGATTCGAATCGTGATCGGCATCTTCACACGCCCCTGCGTGCGATAGTGCAGCTTGGCCACCTGGGCGACGATCTGGTCGAAGGCGGGGTAGACGAAGCCGTCGAACTGGATCTCGACGACCGGACGATACCCGCGGAAGGCGAGGCCCACGGCTGTTCCGACGATGCCGGACTCGGCGAGCGGCGTGTCGATCACTCTGGCCGCTCCGAACTCGTCGAGAAGCCCGTCCGTGATCCGGAAGACACCGCCCAGCTTGCCGATGTCCTCGCCCAGGAGCACGACCTTGTCATCGTCGCGCATCGCTTGCCGCAGGCCGGCACCGAGTGCCTTTCCGAGAGTGAGCTCAGTCATGTTCACGCCTCGCTCTCGAAGGAAGCGAGGTACGCCGCATACTCGCCGCGCTGACGCTCGAGGCCCGTGTGGGGTTCGGCGTAGACGCCGTCGAAGACAGCGAGCGGCGGACGCGTGACCATTCCGAGGCACGCAGCCCGCATCTCCTTCGCGACGACGTCGGCGGCGGCCTGAGTCTCTGCCACGTACTCGTCAGTGAGATCACCACTGGCCCGAAGGTGTGCCTCCAGCCGCGTTATCGGATCGCGTCGTCGCCAGGACTCGAGCTCCTCCGCGTCGCGATAGCGCGTCGGATCGTCGGCCGTGGTGTGCGGCCCCATGCGATAGGTCACGGCTTCGATGAACGCCGGACCCTTGCCGGAGCGCGCATGCTGCAACGCCCAGCGCATGGCGGCCATGCACGCGAGCACGTCGTTGCCGTCGACCCGGAGGCTCGGAATCCCGAATCCCGGAGCGCGCCCCGCGATCGGGTACTGCGACTGCACGGCGACCGGCTCGGAGATCGCCCAATGGTTGTTCTGGCACACGAAGACCACCGGCGCCTGGTAGGACGCCGCGAAGATCATCGCCTCGTTGACATCGCCCTGGCTCGTCGCCCCGTCTCCGAAGTACGTCACCGCGACCTCGTCGGCACCGTCGCGTTGGATGCCCAGGGCGTAGCCCACCGCATGCAGGGTCTGTGCGCCGATGATGATCTGCAGAGGCGCGACCCCCAGAGCTGCGGGGTCGTACGCGGCGCCCTCTTCTCCGCGCCACATGCGCACATAGTCACCCGGTTGGGCGCCACGGGCGTAGATGACCCCGGTCTCCCGGTAGCTGGGGAACACGTAGTCCTCAGGGGCGAGTGCCCGGGCGGTTCCGATCTGCGTCGCCTCTTGTCCCTGACACGGAGCCCAGAGCCCCAGCTGGCCCTGCCGCTGAAGCGCGACGCCCTCGGCGTCGATGCGACGGAGGATGACCATGTCCCTCAGCAGGGATCGCAGCTGTGCGGCATCGACGTCGGCGACGAACGGATCCAGCCGAGGGTTCGAGACCCGGTGACCGTCCGGGTCCAGGATGCGCTCTGAGAGCTCGAGATCCTGGGCGGTGTCTGCGATTGGGGTGATCTGCGGTGACATCGTCGTCCTCCTCGTCGGCGGCCCTCGTGAGGCTCCGCACGCTGATGCCGGCGTCATCACCGACATGCTCTGAGAGTACGTCTGCTGAACACCTCGCTCAAGCATTCTCGCGACGCTTGAGCATGTTGCTCAATTTGATGGGAACTACGACTGCTAGGGTTTGGCACTATGCCAGGACTGGACCGCATCGATCTCGAGCTTCTCGCCGCCCTCGCCGACGATCCGAGGATCACCATCGTCGCGCTGGCGGAGAATCTCGGGCTCTCCCGCAACACGATCCAGGCGCGGATGGCGCGCCTCGAGCAGAGCGGGATCTTCCTCTCCTACGAGCGGTCCTTCTCTCCGGACGTGCTGGGCTTCCCCCTGCAGGCGTTCGTGAGCATCGGCGTCCGGCAGACCGAGCTGCCCCGCATCATCAATGAACTCGCGCGGATCCCCGAAGTCGTGCAGGTGCACGGTCTGAGCGGCTCGATCGACCTGCTCGCCCGAGTCGCGTGCCGAGACGCTCGACATCTCTTCGACACCGACGCCCGCATCCTCTCGATCGAAGGCGTCGAGCGCACGGAGACTTCACTCGCGATGGGCGAGGTCATCCCGTTCCGGGTCGCCGGTCTTATCGGCCTCGCGCGACGGGAATCCTGAGGAACCGACGAACGGCTCCCGCCGCCTCGGCCGGCGTCTCGTAGTGGATGAGGTGCCCCACGTCGGCGATCTCCACGAGTGTCGCGTCGGGGATCAGTGCCGCCAGCTTCCGTTCTGCCTCGATCGGAGTGATGTCGTCACGCTCTGCTGCGACGAGCAGGGTCGGAACATCGATCTCGCGAGCGAATTCGCGGACGTCGTGCGAGACACTCGCGACGAAGGCGTCTCGGAGCACATCCCGGTCCGAGAACCGAGAGAAGTATGTGTCGTGCTGGTCGTGGATGAAACGACGGAGCGCGGAATCTCTGGTCTTCGCCATCGTGACGCTCATCACTCGGACGATGATGCGGTTGCGCAGCAGCGCCGTGCCGAGTCTCTCCGGAAGGCGGGCGCCGAGAGCGTAGTAGAAGACGGCCAAGCGGGTCATGAGCCCCTTCGGCCCTTCCAGCGCCGGCGCCCCGATCGGGTTCAGCAGGATCAAGCGCGGAGTCCGCAGCCCTCGGGAGACTGCCGCTGCGGTCACGATCGATCCGAAGGAGTGGCCCAGGATGACGGCGCCGGGAGCGACCGCCGCTGCGAAGTCGGCGAGCCAGCCGGCGTACTCGTCCAGGTCGTGCCTGCGCCCGGGCAGGGGCGCCGACTCGCCGAACCCGGGAAGATCAGGCGCAACCACACGCACCTCGGGGAGGTACGCCAGCACAGGTTCGAGCCCATGATGATCACCCCGGAAACCGTGCACCGCGATTACCGTCGTCTCCGCGTTCTCCGGCCCGTAGACCCAGTACGCCGTTGTCGCTCCACGCACCTCGACCTCGTGGCGCTGCACGGGGAGTCGACGAAGGCGGTCCGCATAGGGGGAAGGCACGGTCATGCTCCGAGTCTACGAGTCGCCGTGCGCCTTCTCCTGGATGTCTGCGGCCGCGCATAGCGTGAAGGCATGCCATCCGGTCCCCCGCTTCCTGCGTGGCTCACCCGTGTCGGAGTGTTCGATCTGGAGACGACCGGCGTGGATGTCGAGTCGGATCGCGTGGTCACCGCGTACGTCGGTGTCCTCGATGCCGCAGGACGCCAGATCGCGGCCCGCACGTGGCTCGCCGATCCAGGGGTCCCGATTCCGGAGGGTGCGACTGCAGTACACGGCATCACCACGGAACACGCTCGGGCGGAGGGACGGCCGTCGCCCGAAGTCGTCACAGAGGTCACCGCGGCCCTGCGGTCGCTGCTGGAGCAGAACGTGCCGGTGGTCGCCTACAACGCCGCATACGACTTCTCGCTGCTCGCGCACGAGGCCGCCCGGCATGGAATCGTCCCTTTGACCGACCCCTCCCCCGTCATCGATCCTCTCGTGATCGACAAGGCATACGACCGATACCGCCGTGGGCGACGCACACTCGAAGTGGTCGCAGCCCATTACGCGGTCGTGCTCGAAGGTGCGCATGAGGCATCTGCGGATGCGATCGCCGCCGGTCGCGTGGCGCAAGCCCTCGCTCGTCGCTTCGCCCTCCCCGCCACCTCGGCAGAGCTGCACACGAGTCAGATCGGGTGGGCACGTTCGCAGGCGGCCAGCCTCACGGAGTACTTCGTGAGCATCGGCCGACTCGATCCGGAGGAGTCGATCGACGGCAGCTGGCCCGTGCGATCGACGCGAACCGCCGCGGAGTGAGAGAGCCGAACCCCGCCCGAGCGTAGGTGCGCTGTAGTCGACACACTGAGCTACGCTCCAGAGAGGCGCCGTCGAGTGGGATCGCGGCGCGAGGAACAAGGAGCACCCATGCAGTTCACGTCCACCGACATCGAGCAGGTCGAGTCCACGTGGCAGCAGTTCGTTCCCTCTGCAGCACTTCAGGATGCCGACCCTCGGCGATTCCGATTCGACTGGCGGTCCGAAGAGCTCCGCAGCGTCACGCTCGTGAACTACCGGCTCGCGGCGCAAGTGCATTCGACGGCGGAACCACTCGACCAGATCCTGGTGTGCCGTGTCGACGCCCCGGATGCTCGCGTCTGGTCCGCGCGCAACAGCTTGGTTTCGGCAGCGCCGTGGATCACCGACGGCACCCGGGTGGAGGCGAAGTGGGACCGGTCGGCCGACGTGCGTGCTCTCGTCTTCGATCGACCCGTAGCCGAAGAGCGGGCACGACGGTTGACCGGCGATGACACTCTGACGCTGCGCACGACGGGACTCGCGCCGCATTCAGCCGTCGACGCGCGGCGCTGGGAGTCGATGTTCGCGTACGTCGACCAGGCACTCGCCCTCTCGGGCTCCGATCCGCTGATCGCCGCCGAACTCGAACGCCATGCGCTGATGATGACCCTCTCCGCCTTCCCCACGACCTTCTCCGAAGCCCTGCGTCGCCCCGCCCAGCGGGCCGGGGCTCCGATCGCCGTCCGCAGGGCCCTTGCCTATATCGACGAGAACGCGCACCTGCCCATCACGGTCGACGATGTCGCAGCCGCTGCCTACATCTCCACGAGAGGGCTCCAGTACGCGTTCCGGCGAGCCCTCGACATCACTCCCGCGCAAGCTCTCCGCCGGGCGCGACTCGAGGGGGCACGCAGAGACCTCCAGAGCGGCGACGGGCGCTCGGTGGGCGAAGTCGCCCGCCGCTGGGGCTTCAACCACTCGTCACGCTTCGCCACGGCCTACCAGCAGGCCTTCGGCACACCACCGTCAGTGCTCTCGGTGTGACACCGGGCGAAGAGTCTGTTCGCATTCTGCGGCGGTTCGTGACCCCGGTACGGTGCGTGCTGGCGTCGTTGGCTAGAGTTCGATTACCCGGAGCCTCTCGGTCCGTGGCCACGCCGTCGAGGAGTCGCATGATCCCTGCCCCCCGTCCCATCGCGATGTTCGTTCGCTGATGGGGAGCCTGTACTACGGCGACGCACAGACCCCGATCCAGATCGACGATCGCGCACTCGCACACCTGAAAGTCGTCATCGCCACCAAACTGCGTCGCAACGAGAGCTTCACGCTCTCATGGCGGCACCCGGAGGGCGACGCTCCTGGGCGCTCGACGCTCTGGCTCCACCCATCGATCCCGCTCCGGTTCGTGTTCCAGGAGCCGGAGTCGCCGGACCTGAGCCGGAAATGGATCGAGGAACTCGCGCACTCGGCGAGTTCCAGCGGAGGCATCACACTCATCGAGGAGCATCTCGAGAGCAGTCCCGCGGAGTGATGGTCTCCGACGACCGAGATCGTCGGAGACCATCCGCGCTGTTCACACTGCGTCGTCGCCGCTGGAGCTGACGGATCGGCGAGTCGTGGGCTCGCCCGTCGCGGGGTCGACGAATGTGCGCGAAACGGTCTCCGTCCGACGCCGCCGCGCAAGCAGCACGATGCCGATGAGGAAGATGACGACGCCGGCGCCCATCAGGATGTACCCGACCATGTCGAGGTCGACCCATTGGATGTCGACGTTCACCGCGAAGACGAGGATCGCTCCGATCACGAAGAGTGCGATTCCGCTGCCGATGCTCATGGTGCCTCCCGTTCTGCGGCGCCATGCCGCACGTGGGAAGGATCTCGTCCGAGGATGGTGCCGGGGAGGGGCTTGACAGCGGCCGCATTCTCGCTCGGACCCATTCCGGGTCGACGATCAGGCGGCCGCGGCCGTCGGCTGCTGCGCCCAGAGATCCGGCCCGAACACCTCATACGAGATCCGCTCCGGCGGGATGCCGCGTGCCAGGAGCGTCGATCGACACGTACGCATGAAATCCAGTGGTCCGCACATGAAGACGTCGGCGTCGTCCGGCAGCTCGATGGTGGCGAGGTCCATCCGCCCCGCGAACGCGGGTCGGAGAGTCGGCGCGGTTCCCGCGTCTTCCCGGTACCAGTTCTGCGCACGGGCATCGTCCATGGCCAGCACCTGCCTGCGCAACGATGCGTACAGTGCGTGGGTGTCGTGCGAGCGATCGGCATGGAACAGCCGCACGGTACGCGCCGGGAAGCGGCGGGAGAGGTCTTCGATGATCGCGGCGACCGGGGTGATTCCGATACCGGCAGACACCAGGACGAGCGGGTTGTCTGTGTCGTCCACGATGACGTCGCCGGCAGGTTGCGATACGTCGAGCAGCGTTCCCGGACGCGCGTTCTCATGCAGCCACGTCGAAACCTGACCGTCAGGCGTGTCTCCCCCTCCGCGCACGCGCTTGATCGTCACACGCAGCGAATCACCGCGGGGCCCGGACGAGATCGTGTACTGGCGGGGTTGACGCGAACCGTCCGGCAGATCGACGGCGATGGTCACAAACTGCCCCGCGCGATGGGTTGCGACATCTCCGGAGACGGGCGCGAGCACCAGCGACATGACGTCAGCCGATTCCTCCACCCGTTCCACCACGCGGTGCTTCCGCCAGGGACGCTCGGGATCCGTGCCGCCGAGTGCGTAGAGTTTCGCCTCCTCGGCGATCAGCGAGCACCCGAAAAGCCAGTACACCTCGTCCCACGCAGCCCTGACATCCGGCGTGACGGCGTCGCCGAGCACGGTTCCGACCGCATCGAGGAGGTGATGACCGACGATCGTGTACTGGCGTGCCTTGATCCCCAGTGAGACATGCTTGTGCGCGATGCGACGCATCACGGGTGCGAAGTCGGGCGCCTCGGGATCGATCAGCTGCATGGCGAATGCGACGATCGATGCCGCCAGAGCCTTCGGCTGCTCTCCGATCGCCTGATTCGCACGGTTGAACACTCGGAGCAGTTCGGGGTGCACCGCGAACATCTCGCGGTAGAACAGAGTGGTGATCTCGTCGGCATGCTCTGCGACGACACCGGCGGTCGCCCGAACGATGGCCTCGGATTCTGGTGTGAGCTCCATGGCTTTCCGCCCTTCTCGTGATGTTTGTTCCACCATCCCGAGTCGTCGCGAACATCGCATTCTGTTCTACCGGTTTATTTCCGGTCGAACAGAGGACGCACGGTCTCCTCCCCGTCTACTCTCGGCACATGCCCCGCCGCGCCCATGACTTTCGCGGGCTGACACAACCCCGTCGGCTCCAGTTGCTCCACGCCATCCAACAGACGCCGGGCCGCTCCGCAGGTGAGCTGGCGGAGCACAGCGGAATCCCCCTCAACACCGTGCGGGATCATGTTCGGGTCCTCGAAGACGAAGGGCTGATCCGCAGCGAAACACTGGTGCTGGGCAGACGCGGCCGGCCGCCGGTGGTGTTTCACCCTGTTCGCGACGCCGAGTCGAGCACCGTGGCGCGTGCACGCGTCGAAGGCGCAGTCTCGCGGGGGCGCATGCTGCGTGCGATGTCGCGTGAATCATCGCACGGGCTCGAGGCCGACGCGTTGCGTCAGGTCGACGTGCTCTACGAGCATCTCGATGATGCCGGCCTGAGCCCCGTCGTCGATGAGGAGACGCTACGGTTCGACCTCACCCCGTGTCGCTATCATGACCTGCTCGACGCGGATCAGGAGCTCGTCTGCGGTGTTCACGCTCAATTGGTGCGTGATGTCCTCCGGCACAGTGACGGCCCGCTCGAGGTGAAGCTCCTCGAACCGTTCGTCACGAGCCACACCTGTCGGCTATTCCTCACCCGTGGCGACTCACAAGCTGCTGATGGCGACGAGTAGGGCGGGCGGGACTTGAACCCGCGATCGTTGGGTTATGAGCCCACTGCCTTAACCAGCTTGGCCACCGCCCCGTACCCGACCCAGCCTATCGGTCGGCACGTTCAGGCCTGCGTCGCCTCGGCGTGGGTGCGCGAGTGGTCGAGGTACGTGTCAGCGTTCGCGATCAGACGCGATCGCTCGTCCTCGCTGAGTGCGCGGCGCACCTTCGCGGGGACACCGGCCACGAGTGAACCGGCCGGGATCTCCGTCTCGCCGAGCACCACCGCACCGCCCGCGATCAGGCACCCGGCGCCGATCCTCGCTCCGCTGAGGATCACGGCACCCATGCCGATGAGCGTGCCATCGCCGATCGTGCAACCGTGCACGACGGCATTGTGACCGATGGACACCTTGGCGCCGACAGACACGGGGTGGCCGGAATCGACGTGCACCGAGACGTTGTCCTGCACGTTCGAGTCCCGGCCGATGAAGATCCCTGCGGAGTCACCGCGCAGCACGGCGTTGTACCAGACGCTCGCGCCGGCCGCGAGCGAGACCTCCCCGATAATGCGGGCGCCATCCGCGACGAACACCGTGTCATCGATGGAGGGACTGCGGTTCGGCAGGGCGAGGACGGAAGCTCCGGCAGCGATGCTCATGAGGTGAGGCTACCCGAATGCCCGCGGAATCATGCGGAAGTGAGCCGAGCCTCAGCTTGCTTGCGGAATGTCTGAGCCTGAGTAGCGTTGCATACATCAGATACGCGATTTCCCTTCGGAGGAGCACAAGATGAGCAAGGCACAGACCGTTTCCACCACCGCCATCGACCCGACCGTGGCTGCAGGGGCGGCCCAGTTCCTCTCCCCTGTGGTGCTCGGCCTCCAGGCGCTGACCGTCAACGGCAAGCAGGCGCACTGGCACGTCCGTGGCGCCAACTTCGTCGGCGTCCACGAGCTTCTCGACACGATCGTCGCGCACGCCGGCGACTTCGCCGACACCGCCGCCGAGCGGATCGTCGCCCTCGGGCTGCCGATCGACGCGCGTGTGAGCGCAGTGGCTGAGAAGGCCGGTGCGACCACGGTTCCCGCGGGCTTCACCCAGTCGGACGAGCTGATCCGCGCCGTGATCGCCGACATCGACGCGATTCTGGTCGACGTCAAGGCCGCCGTCGATGGGCTCGACGAGGTCGATCTGACGAGCCAGGACGTGGCCATCGAGATCCAGCGCGGCCTCGAGAAGGACCGCTGGTTCCTCGTCTCGCACATCGCCGCCTGATCGCAGAAGACGCCTGACCTACGACGAAGGGGTGGCACTCGGATCTCCGAGCGTCACCCCTTCGTCATGCGATCAGACCTGTCAGCCCGCGAAGGTGGCGTGTCCCGCCAGGACGGTCGCGAGAACGGGCATCGACCGCAGAGCCTCCCCTGTCGCCGTCCGCGGATCGCGCCCGCAGAGGACGATGTCCGCCGGCTCACCGGGTCGTAGTGCGGAACGCACGCTGGCTTCGAGCGCCTGGTCGAGAGGGAGCCTCTCCTCCGGATGCCAAGGTGCTCGATCGTCGTCGGTGCGTGAAACGGCAGCAGAGATCGCGTGCCACGGATCGAGCTCAGCCACGGGAGCGTCCGAGCCGAAACGCAGCTGTGCTCCGGCAGCCTGCAGAGATGCCAGTGGGTAGCCGATGGCCGTCTGCTCGCGCCAGTGACGGTCTACCAGATCGCGGTCATCGACGGCGTGCTGCGGCTGCACGCTGGCGACGACGCCGAGACGCGCGAACCGAGCCAGGTCGGTGTGCCGCACGAGCTGCACGTGCTCGATCGAGCCGACAGCGCCCGTGGTCGTGAACGCATCCAGCGCCGACGTGATCGCCCGGTCTCCGATCGCGTGCACGGCGACGCCCAGTCCGGCTCCGGTCGCCCGTGTCAGGAGCTCCACGAGCTCGTTCGACGGCACCGTCAGCATCCCGAAGTTGTCAGGATCGCCGGGATAGGGGTGGGAGCAAGCGGCCGTGCGCGTTCCGAGTGACCCGTCGGTGATGATCTTGAGCGGTCCGACGTGGATGAGTCCGTGCCCGGCGACGGGCGCACCGGACTCCTCCCGGAGCTCTCCTGTCCGCAACCCGGCCGTGATGGCTCGATCGAGGTCGAACGGGTACACCGCGAACTCGACACGATGCGATGCGAATCCCGCCTGCACGCGTCTCGGCCATGCCTCTGCGCTCCACGCCATGTCGAAATCGACGAGGCCGGTGACGCCTCGTGCAGCGGCCTGTTCGCCGGCACGAGACATGGCACGGTCACCGTGCGCGGCATCGACGGCATTCAGACGTCGGGAGATCTCGAAGGCATCCGTCTCCCGCAGCATCCCGTCGTCACTTCGGAAGCCCTCGCGGGTGAGCGCAGCAGTGTTCAGCCAGACGCTGTGGACATCGGCGTTGATCAGGTACGTGGGCACCGCGCCGGTCGCGGCATCCAGAAGCTCGATCGACGGCCGATCGGCCCACAGCGCATCGCGGAACCCCGTGCCGACGCGACGGCCGTCCGACAGCGCGTCGATGCCACTCATGGCTGCGGCTGCGGCCGCGGCTGAATCCACATGGCCCAGCGGCACCCGCTCCGAAGTCAGCGCCCACTGAACGGTGTGGACATGGTTGTCCCAGAGCCCGGGAATAGCCCACGCGCCCTCGGCGTCGAGGACTTCACCCCGCGACGGCAGCGATCCGGTCGGGGCGATATCGACGATGCGACCATCCCCGATGAAGATGTCGACCGGCTCATCGTCGACCAAGAACTCGCGACCCGGCCCTGCGATCCGTGCGGCCGTGATCGTGCCGATGGCAGCTCCGCGCTCCGTCACTGTTTTTGCCCTCCCCGGCGCGCGTCCTGTGCGCGCCGCATCTCCGCGGCCAGAGCCGGATTCGCGTAAGGTCCGTCTGCCGTGAGCGCGGCGATCACCGTCTCGATCGTGTCCGGCGACTTGTTCTGGCTCAGTTTGCGCTTGGCGACCACGCGACTCGGACTCAAGCGGAATCCGACCGTTCCCGACGCGAGCCGTTCCACGTAGGCGGGATCGTTCGGACGCTCCCACATCAGCTTCGGCTCCGGCATCCGCGACTCGAATCGTGCGACGAATTGGTCGAGCACGACGAGGTTCTCTTCGTCGGAGAGGATCTCCGGCACCCCGGCGAGGTGCACGGCGGTGTAATTCCACGTCGGCACCGCCTGCACGTCGCCATACCAGCCGGGCGAAATGTAGCCGTGCGGCCCCTGGATCACGACGAGGAGCTCGCGCTCCCCCATTCCGTGGATGAGGTCGTCGGGACGTCCGACATGCCCGACGATGGTGAGGTCGTCGCGCGTCTCGTCCAGGAGCACCGCGTAGTGCGAAGCGACGAGACCGTCGTCTCCGGCACTCATGATCGTCGCCCAGGGGTTCAGCTCTACTACCCGGCGGATCTCGGCCACGTCGACGAGCGTGAAGCTCGGATTCTGTCGCATGCGTTCAGCCTAGAACGGATGCGGGGCCACGGAGCCCGTCACGCCTGGCAGCGCGGGCACCAATAGAGCTTGCGGGCGCCGATCTCCTCGAGCGCGATCTCCGTGCCGCAGACCCGGCACGGCAGCCCCGCCCGGTGGTAGACCCAGTGCCGGTCGTCGCGGTTCGCCATCGCTGCGCGGTAGTCCTCGGCGGTGAGACCATCCATCGTCATCATCTGGCCCGTCTCGACGCCGATCGCCAGGAGCCGCACCCAGTCGTGCCAGAGCGCGCGCACGACTTCCTCCGGGACGTCTCGGCCCGGAGTGTGGGGATTCAACCGTTGCCGATAGAGCATCTCGGCGCGGTACACATTGCCGATCCCGCTCACGACGGACTGGTCCATCAGCAGCAGCGCGATGACCGTCGACTTCTTCCCGACCGCCCGGACGAACCGCTCCTCGTTCTCGACCGGATCTCCGACCAGCGGGTCGGGCCCGAGCTTGGCGATCGTTGCCAGCATCTCCTCCGGCGTCTGCAGCACGCACGCCGTCGGACCGCGCAGGTCGGCGGCGGTGATGTCGGTCATGAGGCGCAGACGCACCTGTCCGACGACCGGAGGCGGCCATTCGAGTCCCTCGTCGGCGAGGCCCTTCGTCTGCTCCGACATGCGCACATGCACCCTCGTGCGCCGTGGCGCCCCGATGGATGCGAGAGAGTTCTCACCGGCGTCATCGAGGATGGCCTCGTCGAGCAGGGTGCCGCGCTGGTTCGTCTGCCCCATCCGCCCGTTGGCCGAAGCGATGGTCGGATCGACGATGATCTCGCCGGCGAAGTCCCAGGCGCCGTAGAGACCGAGGTGCACACGCAGCCAGAGGTCGCCCTCCGTCTCGAGGAACATCTGCTTGCCCACGGCCTGCACACTGACGGCCGCACGTCCGTCGAGAACCGCGGCTCCCTCGGCGAACCGGCCCTGCGGGCTGGACGCGCTCAGGGTCTTGCCGACGAAGTTGCGATCGAACTGCCGCGCGATCCGGTGAACGGAGTGGCCCTCGGGCATGTCAGGCCCGGGGATCCGGCAGCAGGGACCCGTCGCGCTCGAAGTCCGCGATCTGCCCGATCCGTCGCACGTGGCGCTCATCACCCGAGAACGGTGTCTGGATGAACCGATCGATGAACGAGGTCACTTCTTCGAAGGAGTGTTGCCGGGCACCGATCGAGATGACGTTCGCGTCGTTGTGCTCACGGGCGAGCTCGGCCGTCGAGAGGTTCCACACCAGAGCGGCCCGCACCCCGTCGACCTTGTTCGCTGCGATCTGCTCACCGTTCCCCGAACCGCCGAAGACGACGCCGAGAGCCTCGACACCGTCGCGCTGGTCGGCGATGACCGCCTGAGCCGCGCGGATGCAGAACGCCGGATAGTCGTCGACCGCGTCGTACTCGATCGGGCCATGATCGACGACCTCATGCCCCGCGGCGCGCAAGTGCTCCTGCAGCTGGGTGGAGAAGTCGAGTCCCGCATGGTCGGTGGCGATGTGGATGCGCATGACTTCCATCCTAGAAGCGGCGATGGTCGACTCCGGGGTCATGGGGCGACGCCGGCGGCGGCGGGCTTGAAGCCCGCCCGAATGTTCTCGCAGCACCCTGGCCGGCAGACGTCGAAGCCGCCGGGGAGTGGCGTGACATGGGCACGCTCCTCATTGGGGCGACCCTGGAGCCGTTCCTGGATCAGGTCGACGATGCCGTCGACGAATGCCGGTGACACGCCGGGCGTGGGGGTGCGGGTGAAGGCGAGTCCGGCCTCTTCCGCGGCCTCAGCCGCCTCGGTGTCGAGGTCCCACAGGACCTCCATGTGATCACTCATGAAGCCGACAGGGACGACCGCCACCGCCTTGCGTCCTCGGTCGGGCAGCTCACCGATCACGTCGCACACGTCGGGTTCGAGCCACGGCTGCGAGGCAGGGCCGGACCGGGACTGGTAGACGAGCTCCCACGAGACGTCAGCGGCCGCGGGAACCGTCTGGCGAACCCGATCCATGACCCAGGCAGCCACGGCGAGATGCTGCGCGGCGTACGCGCCTCCCTCTCCCCAGTCGATGTCTCGTGCGCCGGAGCGCTCGGCGTCGGCCGTCGGGATGCTGTGGGTGGAGAACAGGATCTGGATGTTCGCCGCCGCGATGCCGTCGGCCAGGAAACCCTCGACAGCCTCGCGGACTCCGGTCTCGAATGCCTCCACGAAACCGGGGTGGTCGTAGAAAGGTCGGATCTTGTCGATCGTCACGGTCTCGCCCAGTCCGGTCTCCTCCAGGATGCGGGCGAAGTCCTCGCGGTACTGGCGGCAGCTGGAGAAAGAGCTGTAAGCGCTGGTGGCGAACGCGAGCAGCGTGTTGTGACCGTTGGCCGAGGCCTCGGTCACCACCTCTTCGAGATACGGCGCCCAGTTGCGGTTGCCCCAGTAGACGGGGAGCGTGATCCCGCGTGCGGCGAGGGCGGCCTCGAGTGCTTGCTTCAACACACGGTTCTGTCCGTTGATCGGACTCACCCCGCCGAAGTGCCGATAGTGATGCGCGACCTCCTCGAGCCGTTCGTCGGGGATTCCTCGGCCACGGGTCACGTTCCGGAGGAACGGGATGACGTCTTCCTGGCCTTCTGGACCACCGAACCCCGCGAGGAGGATCGCGTCATAGGCGACCGGCGTGGTCACGAAGGGCGCACCGCCGGCGGCAGCAGGCGAGGCAAAGGGAACGGCATTCGGCTCGATCGCAGTCACCCCTCCATCCTTTCACCTCGACGGACCACGGGGGTCCCACCGCACCGTTTCTATCCCGCTCCGTTCCCGACTTCGATGCGAGGAGGCAGTCGCCGCACTGGCGTAGGCTGTCAGGGTTGCCGTCGGCGCCAACTGCGCCCACCCCGGTGACATCCCCTCACCCCTGGGAGTACAGCTGTGCCTGGAGAGAACCTCACCCGTATCGAAGCGCAGGAGCGCCGCGACGTCATCGACACTCAGTCCTATGAAGTCGCCCTCGATCTGACCAAGGGTGCCGAGGTCTTCGGCTCCCGCAGCGTGGTGCGCTTCACCGCGACGCCGGAGAGCTTCAGCTTCATCGATCTGATCGCGCGCGACGTGCGTGAGATCTCGCTCAACGGCGAACAGCTCGATCCGAACGAGGTGTTCGCCGACTCGCGCATCGCCCTCACCGGACTGCAGGCCGAGAACGTGCTGGTCGTCGACGCCGACTGCCTCTACACGAACACCGGCGAAGGCCTGCACCGCTTCGTCGACCCGGTCGACGAAGAGGTCTACCTCTACTCGCAGTTCGAGGTCCCGGACTCACGTCGCGTGTTCGCGGTGTTCGAGCAGCCCGACCTCAAGGCGACGTTCCAGTTCACCGTGACGGCCCCGGCTTCATGGAAGGTCGTCTCCAACTCCCCCACGCCAGAGCCCATCGTGCACGACGACGACTCGACGGCGACCTGGGGCTTCGAGCCGACGCCGCGCATCTCCTCGTACATCACCGCTCTCGTCGCCGGACCGTACGAGTCCACGTTCTCGGAGCTCACCAGCGCGTCGGGTCGCGTGATCCCCCTCGGCGTCTACGGACGCAAGAGCCTGTGGCAGCACCTCGATGCCGACTACATCTTCGACAAGACCCGCGAGGGTTTCGCCTACTACGAGTCGAAGTTCGGGGTTCCGTACCCGTTCGCCAAGTACGACCAGCTGTTCGTCCCGGAGTTCAACGCCGGCGCGATGGAGAACGCAGGAGCGGTGACGTTCACCGAGACCTATGTCTTCCGCAGCAAGGTGACCGACGCCGTCAAGGAGCGACGCGTCGTCACGATCCTTCATGAGCTCGCGCACATGTGGTTCGGCGACCTCGTCACGATGAAGTGGTGGAACGATCTCTGGCTGAACGAGTCGTTCGCCGAGTGGGCGTCGACCATCGCCACCGCCGAAGCCACCGAGTGGACCGAAGCGTGGACGACGTTCAACGCCATGGAGAAGACCTGGGCGTACCGCCAGGATCAATTGCCTTCCACCCACCCGATCGTCGCAGAGATCAACGACCTCGAAGACGTGCAGGTCAACTTCGACGGCATCACCTACGCCAAGGGCGGCTCGGTCCTGAAGCAGCTCGCGGCCTGGGTCGGCATCGAGGCGTTCTTCGCCGGTGTCTCGCAGTACTTCCAGAAGCACTCGTGGGGCAACACCGAGCTGAGCGACCTGCTCTCGGAGCTGGAGGCAACCAGCGGCCGCGACCTGAGCACCTGGTCGAAGAAGTGGCTGGAGACGGCCGGAGTCAACACGCTCGAGCCGGTCATCGCCGAAAACCATGACGGGACGATCTCGCGCTTCGCCATCACCCAGACGGCCCCCGCGGACTACCCGACCATCCGACCCCACCGTCTGGGCATCGGCTTCTACACGCTGGCGGACGGTTCACTCACGCGCACGCACTACCTCGAGGTCGACGTCGACGGCGACCGCACCGAGGTGCCGGAGCTGCAGGGCATCGCCCGCCCCGACCTCGTGCTGCTCAACGACGAGGACCTCGCGTACGCGAAGATCCGGCTCGACGAGAAGTCGCTCGCCACCGCGATCGCGCACCTGGCCGACATCCACGATCCGCTCGCCCGCTCGCTGGTCTGGGGTGCCGCGTGGGATCAGACGCGGGATGCGGAGACGGCGGCCTCCGCCTACATCGACCTCGTGCTCGGGAACATCGGCCGGGAAACCGAGTCGACGACCGTGCGCACCACGCTCGCTCAACTGCGGACGGCCGCCACGCTCTATGTCGCTCCGGCTGAGCGCGAGGCGGCACGCCTCAAGGTCGCCGACGGGCTGTGGAGCCTGGCAGAGTCGGCCGAGCCGGGCAGCGACAGCCAGCTGCAGTTCGTCACCGCCTTCGCGAACGCCCTGGTGACCCAGGACCACGCGGGAATCGTGGGCCGTCTGCGCTCCGGTGAGGACACGCTTCACGGTCTGGAGATCGACGCAGACCTGAACTGGCAGCTGCTCGTGGGTCTCGCCACCATCGGTGCCACCGATGCCGCGGCCATCGATGCCGCTCTGGCAGCGGACAACACCGCCAAGGGCGGGGAATTCGCCGCTCAGGCGCGGGCGTCTCTGCCCGACTCGGCGTCCAAGAAAGCGGCATGGGCCTCCCTCATCGAGCGAGACGATGCCCCCAACACGATCGTCCGCTCGGCCGCGCTCGGGTTCACGCATCCTGCTGGCGCCGCAGTCCTGGGAGAGTTCGTCCCCGCCTACTTCGACATGCTGCTTCCCATCTGGGAGTCGCGCACGTACCAGATCGCTCAGTATCTGATCGTCGGACTCTTCCCGACGGCTCTCGCCGACGCTGCACTCCGTGACGCGACGCGCTCCTGGCTGGCCACCAACCAGGACGCCGCGCCTGCACTCCGACGCCTGGTACTCGAGAACCTCGCCGACGTCGAGCGCGCACTCGCTGCACAGGCACGCGACGCGGAGGACTGAGCGCCCCGCGTCAACTCCCACCGGGAGTCTCTCGAAACGGAGACCACCCACCTCGCTCTCGGAGTGTCCAGCACGGACACGCCATAGCGGACGTGGATGGTCTCCGTTTTCGTACGGCGCATCCATCCAGCCCGCACAGAGGCCCGCTCGCTAGGATCGTGACTGATGATGCTCCCCTTCGATGTCAACGATCCTCCCGTGGAAACCCCCCTTCCCGACTGGGTGACGAACCTGCTCGAATGGCTGAGCCACGTCGGCATGAAGGCCCTCACCGTCGCGATCATCATCGCCAGCTGTGTGGTGATCGGGCTCATCCTGCGCCTGGTCATCCGACGGGTCGTCCACCGCATCGTCGACAGCGCGAAGAGCAAAGCATCGGTCGATGACACCCAGGCGCTGGAGCGGTCGCCGCTCGCCGATATGCGACTAGTCCAGCGCACCCGCACGCTCGGCACCATCTTGCAGAACATCGTCAACGTGATGCTCGTGGTCATCGCGATCGTGCTCATCGTGAACGCCCTCGACCAAAGCCTGCTGGGGTCGCTGACCCTGCTCACCGCAGCGGTCGGCGCCGGTCTCGGTTTCGGCGCACAGAACATCGTCAAGGACGTGCTCAACGGCATGTTCCTCGTGGCCGAGGACCAGATCGGCATCGGTGACGTCGTCGACCTCGGACTAGCGAGCGGTGTCGTGGAGTACGTCAGCGTTCGTATCACCCAAGTGCGCGACGTCAACGGCACCCTCTGGTACGTGCGAAACGGCGAGGTCACCCGCATCGGCAACATGTCGCAGGGATGGGCTCGCTCGATCATCGACCTCGGCGTCCCGGCCGACTCCGACCTTGAGCAGGTCGAGCACGTCATGCTCGAGACCGCGCAGGGGCTGGCGAAAGACCCGAAGTGGCGCACGCGCATCATCGAGAAGCCGGAACTCTGGGGACTGGAGTCGATCGACGGTGACGCTCTCGTCGTCCGCATCGTGATCAAGGCACGCGCCAACGCGAAGGATGACGTGGCACAGGAGCTGCGCCGCCGCCTGCGCGCCGCGCTCCTCGAGAAGGAGATCAGCGTGCCACGCATGGTCGATGTCGTGCCGACGGGGCTCGATGGCGCCCGCCGGGTACGAGGCGCGAATCCTCCCCGGACGCGACCCAACGCGGTGACGGGCGTGCCAGTGATCCCCGACCGCGGGATCTGGCGGCGCAAGAAGCCGAACGACGACGGGAGTCCCCAGAAGTGACGTTCTACGACGAGATCGGCGGACATGACACCTTCGCGAAGATCGTGTCGGTGTTCTACCGCGAGGTCGCCCTCGATCCCGTGATGAAGCCGATGTATCCAGAGGAAGACCTCGGCCCCGCCGAAGACCGGCTCCGCATGTTCCTCGAGCAGTACTGGGGCGGTCCGACGACGTACGGCGACACGCGTGGGCATCCCCGACTGCGGATGCGGCACATGCCGTTCCACATCGATGCCGACGCACGCGATCGTTGGCTTCGTCACATGCGGACCGCCGTGGACGAGGCGCAGTTGTCTCCTCTGCACGAAGCGACGCTCTGGGACTACCTGGAGCGGGCTGCGTATGCCATGGTGAACACATTCGAGCCTTCGGGGATCGGGGCCGCTCCCGGTGGTCGCCCCACACTCGAAACCCGATCACGTCAGGAATCAACGGAGAACTCATGACGACGAAGCCCCTGTCCACAGATGTTCTGGTGATCGGATGGGGGCTGGCCGGACTCGTCGCCGCCTCCGAGGCTCTCGACGCCGGCCGTCGCGTCATCCTGGTGGACCAGGAGCCGCGTACGAACCTCGGCGGTCAGGCCTGGTGGTCGTTCGGCGGGCTCTTCTTCATCGACTCCCCCGAACAGCGGCGGCTCGGGATCAAGGACTCCCTCGAGCTCGCGACCCAGGACTGGTTCGGCAACGCCGGGTTCGACCGGCCGGAAGACGAATGGCCGAGGCGCTGGGCAGAGGCCTACCTGCAGTTCGCAGCCGGAGAGAAGCGCTCGTGGCTGCGCGAGCGCGGCGTCGGGTTCTTCCCCGTCGTGGGCTGGGCGGAACGCGGCGGCTACGGCGCCATCGGACCGGGCAACTCGGTTCCGCGATTCCACATCACCTGGGGCACCGGGCCGGGGATCGTCGCCCCCTTCGCCGCCGCCATCGAGCAGGGCGAGCGGGAAGGACGCCTGACGGTCCTCCCGCGACATCGGGTCTCCGAACTCGTCGTGACCGACGGCTCGGTCACCGGTGCCCGCGGAAACGTGCTCGCCTCGTCGGGTGCATTGCGTGGCGCGGTGTCGTCGCGCGAGATCGTCGGCGAGTTCGAGATCGCAGCCGGGGCGACCATCGTCTCCTCGGGCGGCATCGGCGGGAACCACAACCTCGTACGGGCTGCGTGGCCCGAACGCCTCGGCGCTCCCCCCGAGCATATGCTCACGGGGGTACCCGCCTATGTCGACGGATCCATGTACAGCGTGAGCGCGGCCGCCGGTGCGCGCTTCATCAACGGCGACCGGATGTGGCACTACGTCGAGGGCATCACGAACTGGGACCCGGTCTGGCCGTCTCACGGCATCCGGATCCTCCCTGGGCCGTCATCGCTCTGGCTGGACGCGACGGGCAAGCGCCTCCCGGTACCGCTGTTCCCCGGGTTCGACACCCTGGGGACCCTCGAGCACCTGCGGACCACCGGTCACGATCATTCCTGGTTCGTCACCTCGCGGCAGATCGTCGAGAAGGAGTTCGCGCTCTCGGGGAGCGAGCAGAATCCCGACCTCACCGGCAAAGACGTCCAGCTGCTGCTGAAGTCGAGACTCGCCAAAGGGCCGACCGGACCGGTGCAGTCCTTCCTCGATGAGGGTGAGGACTTCATCGTCGAGAACGACCTCGAGTCGCTGCTCGAGCAGATGCAGCGCCACCCCGGCGGCGAGTTCCTCGACATCGACAATGTCCGCCGCGAGGTTGTCGCCCGAGATCGAGAGATGGACAACGACTTCACGAAGGATGCGCAGATCGGCATGCTTCGTTCCATGCGTGGTTATCGCGGCGACAAGCTGATCCGCACCGCAGCACCACATCGCCTGCAGGACCCGAGCGCCGGGCCGCTGGTGGCGGTCAAACTCCACGTCCTCACGCGCAAGTCGCTCGGCGGGATCAACACCGACCTCGAAGGCCGTGCCCTCGATGCGAGCGGAGACCCGATCCCCGGACTCTACGCCGCAGGTGAGGCGAGCGGTTTCGGCGGTGGTGGAGTTCACGGCTATCGCGCGCTCGAAGGCACCTTCCTCGGAGGATGCCTGTTCTCCGGCAGAGCCGCCGGCCGCGCAGCCGCAGCCGCGGGCTGACGAAGACGGTTCGAAACCGAGCGCGGGGAGAATCCGGGCGCGGCGACTAAACGGCGGAGCCTGTGGAACGGATGCCCGTCAGCCCGGTGGCCACGGGACCACGCACCAGAACATGTCCGCGACGGAAGGTGAGACGAGTCCACCTGCCGGATCGCGAGATCTGGACCTGCTCTTCGCCGGAGATGAAGCCCATCGCATCGGCGGCGAACGCTGCGCCTCGGGGCAGCCCTCCCAGATCCTCATCGGGTTCACCCCAGATCGCCGCGCGGAGTGCGCGGACCGCTTCTTCACCTGAGCCGGGGCCCGCCCCCCGTGCGACGGCCGAGATCCCCCACTGGGCACGCTGCGCGATGACGGAAGCTCCCAGCGTCGCCTCCGTCGCCCACGCGCTCCGAGGTGGGGCGATGCCAGCCCAGGCCGGAGAGAGACCCGTTTCCGGGAGAGTGAGTCGTTCGGCGTCGTCCGTCTTCGAGAGCTGATCGACGACGATGTCGCACTCGAGCTCTGGGTCGGCATGCACGATGCGCATCGCCAGGACGGTCGGCGTCTGGTCGAACAGACCCTGCGGTGCGAGTACGGCGGTGGTCAGCGCGAGCACACCGTTCGCCGCCTGCAGGCGCACCCCTTCGTCGGTGATCCTGGTCGCTCGACCGACGAAGGTCAGAACATCCTTCGCGGTGTCGGGGTCGGCGAGGAGGAGGTGATGAGGCACGCGTTCTAAACTACCAACGGTGCGGCGTGTGGGGTCGCGGAGAGGAACACATGAGCGCGGACCAGCACGCCATCCAAACCGTCGAGCGACTCCTCGAGGTCCTCGATCTCGACGCGGCTCAGGCTCGCACCACAGAGGACATCTTCACCGGCTCCTCGCATCCGATGCCGAGCGGCCGCATCTACGGGGGCCAGGTGCTCGCTCAGGCTCTGCTCGCCGCGGAGCGGACGCTTCCCGAGGACCGCGCAGTGCACTCGATGCACGGGTACTTCCTGCGTCCCGGGGATGCGAGCCAGGGAATCACGATCGCGGTGGATCGTATCCACGACGGCCGGTCGTTCTCGACCAGGCGGACCCAGGCATACCAGAACGGCGTGCCGATCTTCTCGATGATCGCCTCGTTCCAGGACGCCGATCCCGGCGTGGAGCATGCCGAGCCGATGCCGGCGGGCATTCCCGACCCCGACGAGCTCGCCCCGGATGAAGAGCGTGTCCACGGGCTGCCCGAAGGCACGACGCGGATGCTCAGCGAACGGGCGGCCGACGTGCGCCACGTCGACTCTCCGATGTACCTGCCCAGCGAAGATGAGCAAGTGCCCCGCCAAGCCGTGTGGATGCGATTGCGTGCCCCGCTCCCCGACGACCAGCGCCTGCACCGAGCGGCTCTCGCCTACCTCAGCGACATGACGATCCAGGAGTCGATTCTGCGGGCCCACGGCGTCTACTGGGCGCTTCCGGGTCTGAAGGTCGCGAGCCTCGATCATGCGATGTGGTGGCACCGCCCGGCGCGGGTCGACGAGTGGCTGCTCTACGTGCAGGAGTCGCCGAATGCGCGCGGGGGGCGTGGACTCGCCATAGGACGCATCTACACGCGCGATGGCGCGCTGGTCGCGAGCGTCGCGCAGGAGATCATGATCCGCGTGCCCGAAGAGTCGCCCTAGAGGCCGTTCCCAGCGTCATCCGCTGTGAACGGCACATCAGCGGTGGGAGTACTCGATCGAGGCGCCCACGTACGGCTCCCAGGCGTCGCGCATCTCCTGCGTGAGCCGAGTGGGGCGCCCGGTCTGAGCGTCGACCAGCACGATGATCGCGGTCGATCGGGCGTAGATCTGTCGCGGTTCTGCACTGGGGTCGTTGTGCACCTCGTAGCAGACTTCGACGCTCGAGCCGCCGAGCTTGCCGAACCACATCTGCACCTCGAGCGGACGTCGCTGATACGGCACGGGCGCGAGGTACTCGATCTCCTGGCGTGCGATGAGGGTCAGGATGCCCTCGTCGATGCCGGAGTCGAGCACCGCCGTCGATGGTGCCTCCTCGCCGGGGCCGGCACGCCAGAAGGCTCTGACACGAGCCTCTTCGAGCAGTTTCAGCATCGAAGTGTTGTTGACGTGGTTGAACGCATCCAGATCACCCCAGCGGAGGTGGATCGGGATGTGAAGACGCGGCCCCGGCGAAGCGGACATCTCGGCCTCAGTCGCGCGTCAGCTTGCGGTGCGTCGACCGGTGCGGCTTCGCGGCGTCGGGGCCGAGGCGCTCGATCTTGTTCTCCTCGTACGCCTCGAAGTTGCCCTCGAACCAGTACCACTGGCCGGGCTTCTCGTCGGTGCCCTCGTAGGCGAGGATGTGCGTCGCGATGCGGTCGAGGAACCACCGGTCGTGAGTGATCACCACCGCACAACCGGGGAACTCGAGCAGGGCGTTCTCGAGCGAGCTGAGAGTCTCGACGTCGAGGTCGTTTGTCGGCTCATCGAGGAGCAGCAGGTTGCCGCCCTCCTTGAGCGTCAGCGCGAGGTTCAGGCGGTTGCGCTCACCGCCGGAGAGCACACCAGCCTTCTTCTGCTGGTCCGGGCCCTTGAAGCCGAACTTCGACACGTAAGCACGGGACGGGATCTCGGTCTTGCCGACGGTGATGTAGTCCAGGCCGTCGGAGACGACCTCCCACAGCGTCTTGTTCGGATCGATGTTGGAACGCGACTGGTCGACGTAGCTGATCTTGACCGTCTCACCGATCTTCAGGTCTCCCCCGTCGAGCGGCTCCAGACCCACGATCGTCTTGAAGAGCGTGGTCTTACCCACACCGTTGGGTCCGATCACGCCGACGATGCCGTTCGGCGGGAGGTTGAAGCTCAGGCCGTCGATCAGGACGCGACCGTCGAAGCCCTTCTGCAGCTTCTTGGCGTCGATGACGATGCCACCCAGACGCGGACCCGCGGGGATCTGGATCTCGTCGAAGTCCAGCTTCCTGGTCCGCTCCGCCTCCGAAGCCATCTCCTCGTAGCGCGCGAGACGGGCCTTCGACTTGGTCTGGCGGCCCTTCGCGCTGGAGCGGACCCACTCCAGTTCCTCCTTGAGGCGCTTGGCCAGCTTCGCGTCCTTCTTGCCCTGGACCTCGAGGCGTTCGCCCTTCTTCTCCAGGTAGGTCGAGTAGTTGCCCTCGTAGCCGATGAGACGGCCTCGGTCGACCTCGGCGATCCACTCGGCGACGTGGTCGAGGAAGTACCGGTCGTGGGTGATCGCGATCACGGCACCCTTGTACGCCTGCAGGTGCTGCTCGAGCCAGAGCACGCTCTCGGCGTCGAGGTGGTTGGTGGGCTCGTCGAGGAGCAGGAGGTCGGGCTTCTGCAGGAGCAGCTTCGCGAGAGCGACTCGACGCTTCTCTCCACCGGAGAGCGGCGCGATCGCCGCGTCGGCCGGGGGCGTCCGCAGAGCGTCCATCGCCTGATCGAGCTGCGAGTCGAGGTCCCAGCCGTCGGCTGCGTCGATCTCTTCCTGCAGCGTGCCCATCTCCGCGAGCAGGGCGTCGAAGTCGGCGTCGGGCTCGGCCATCAACAGCGAGATCTCGTTGAAACGGTCGACCTTCGGCTTGATCGCGATGCCGTCCTGGATGTTCTCGATCACCGTCTTGGACTCGTCGAGCTCAGGCTCCTGCATCAGAATGCCGACCGAGTAGCCGGGCGAGAGCTTCGCCTCGCCGTTCGATGGAGTGTCGAGACCGGCCATGATCTTGAGGATCGTCGACTTTCCGGCGCCGTTCGGACCGACCATGCCGATCTTGGCTCCGGGAAGGAACGCCATGGTGACGTCGTCGAGGATGAGCTTCTCGCCCACTGCCTTACGCGCACGCACCATCGAGTAGATGTACTCAGCCATACCGTTTAAACACCTTTGCTGATCAGAATCGAACCTGCCGTCACACTGCTGAAGCGGTGCGGAAATCTACCTAAGACTACCTCCGGGGCGGCGGTCAGACGATTCCCCGGCGGCTGGACTGGGCTCTGCCGTCTGCGGGGCTCCACGGTCGTCCGAGGTCATCGACGAGTTCGGTAGCGAACCGGCGGATCTTCAGCACGCCTCGGATGACGGAGTCGACTTCACCGGGCACATCCTCAGGTCGTGCGCATTCGGTAGAGAACGTCCCTCCAGGCGCATCGATGACCGCAACCCAGCGCCGCGTCTCAACGGGAAACACCTCAACGCGCAGCAGCATCTGCTCAGCTTCGCACGTCGGTGCGCTGCCGAGCCATCACACTGCCCCCCAATCACCGCATCAGCGGATGGCAGATGTGCTACCGGCCCCTTGGCGAGTCACCAGTCGATCGGACGCGTGGTCCCGACGAGGCAGCGCCCCTCGGCGAGTTGCGGCATCACGACGGTGACGACACGTCCGGTGGACGGGCCCACCTGGCCGACGAGGCATTCGCTGTCGCCCCAGCGTACGGAGAACTGCAGGCTCTCCGCAGGGTTGCCGACCGTCGATTGATCCTGCGTTACCTGCATCGCGCTCCGATCGAATCCTGCCGTGACCAGAGCATCGATGTACGCCCGCCCGGCCCCCCGCTGATCCGTTGCCCAGACGCGTTCGGCTACCGCGGTGAAGAACGGGAGGTTCTCCTCGGCGGTGCCGTCGGGTACGAGTGTCGGTTCCGCGGGAGTCGTCGTCCCGGGCGTCGGCGACGCCACAGCCGTGGGTGAGGCAGACGGGCCTGGCGTCGGTGCGCAGGCGGAAAGCAGCAGGAGCGCGGCGATGGAAGCCACGAGGGCAGCGGCCGCGCGCGGCGACGAGAGGACCGAACGACGAAGCACACGCCGAGTCTACGTGGCCTGGCAATCCGGCCCTGCGCGCCGCCGGCGCCCCGCACACCTGGATCGAGCACGGGGCCGGGACGACCGTCAGGACATGGCGCCCGCGCTCGAGGCAGGCGCAGCCCACGACAGGTCCAGCGGCTCGGAATCATGCAGGACCTGCTCCGACCCGGAGTCATCGTCCACCGATTCCTCTGGGCTGCTGCCCTCTGCATTCGGCGTCGCGGAGGGTCCGGCCGCGGCCGGACGCGACTGCGGCCGATAAGCCGTCGTGCCCCACCGCAGGTCATGCCCGATGGTGTCCGCATCGATGTCGACGCTCGTGCCGTGCTTGCCGTTGCTCTCCCAGTTGCGGATCTTCAGCCGCCCGGTGACGATCACGCTGTCGCCGGTTCGCAACGATGCCTTGGCGTTCTCGCCGAGGTTCCGGAATGCGGCTACCGAGAACCAGTTGGTCCCGGCATCCGTCCACTCCTGCGTGGCGGCGTCGAAACGACGGTGGGTACTCGCGAGACGGAAGTTCGTGACGGGCACGCCTCCCCCGGTCTGACTCTGAGTCGGATCCGTGGCGACTCTTCCCACGATGGTGACCATGTCGATCATGTGCTGTCCTTTCGTCGACCGGAGCGGCGCTCGTCCGGATCGCCCCAGCCTGGCCCGCACCGCACCCGGCCACCGACCCGGAACGCACGAAGCGTGGACAGTTCTCGCGACCGCCTTTCGGTGCAGAAAGAGCAGATCACAGCGCGTGTCGCGACGGAGAGCGAATGTCGGTGGTCGGTCATAGCTTCGAATCACGAAAGGAGTTCCGATGTCCGAAAACTTGACCACCTCTCTCCCCGACGTCCCCTATGCGACGCCCCGGCTCTCTTCTCCCCGCGAGCATCTCGTCCGCGCCGCGGATCACCTCTGGCGGGTGCAGGACCGACGGGAACATGTCCTCGGCCACCTGCGCATCGTCTCCGACCCGCTCGGAGTCCGCTATCGTGCCGAGCGCCTGCACCTCGCAACCGGGGTCTTTCGCGTCGTCGGAGAATTCTGGCGTGTGGATGACGCGGTCGCCGCGCTTCGATACTGCTGAGGTCAACAGGCCCGCTCCCCGCCGATCGATCCACTCGTCGCGAAGAAATCGAGTGCCGTCCGGCGCGGATCGGATGAAGGTGCCCCCGGCAGGATTCGAACCTGCGACCAAGAGATTAGAAGGCTCCTGCTCTATCCCCTGAGCTACGGAGGCGCACCCTTCTAGAGTATCGCGGACCCGCCAGTGCGCGCGGAACGGCATCCCGACCGGCGATGTCGGGGCCGTCGATAGGATGGAGGCATGGTATCTGCGTCCGAGAACGACCGCCTCGTATGGATCGACTGCGAGATGACGGGCCTCGATCTCGCGGTCGATGAGCTCGTGGAGATCGCTGTCGTCATCACCGATTTCGAGCTCAACCCCATCGATCCGGGTTTCCAGGTGGTGATCCGCCCCGGCGCTGCGGCACTCGATCACATGAACGATTTCGTCACGAAGATGCACGAGACCTCCGGACTCATCCAGGAGATCCCCAACGGCATCTCCCTCGAAGAGGCGGAGGCGCAGACGGTCGCGTACATCAAGCGCTTCGTGCCCCTCGAACGCAAGGCGCCCCTCGCCGGCAACACGATCGGCACCGACAGGATGTTCCTTGCGAAGTACATGCCGCAGGTGGACCAGTGGCTGCACTACCGGAACGTCGACGTCTCGAGCATCAAGGAGCTCTCACGGCGGTGGTACCCGCGCGTATTCTTCCAGGCGCCGGCGAAAGACGGCGGACACCGAGCGCTGGCCGACATCCTGGAGTCGATCCGCGAACTCCGCTACTACCGCGAAGCCGTCTTCGTCGACGAGCCCGGCCCCTCGAGCGATGAGGCGCGCGAGATCGCCGCCCGCACGGTGTCCGAGTTCACTCCGAACATGTAATAGACTCGTATGGTTGCCTGCTCCGGCGGGCACATGGTGGGTATAGCTCAGCTGGTAGAGCGCTGGCTTGTGGTGCCGGATGTCGCGGGTTCGAGTCCCGTTACTCACCCTCAGGAAGAAGGCCTGAACCGCATGGTTCGGGCCTTCTTCGCGTCTCCGTGGCAACGGGCCGACCGCACAGAAGCCATAGACTCACATGGTGTCGCTCGCGGTCTGGTTCTCTCTGCTCACCGCATCGGTGGTCATCAGCTTCACCCCGGGAGCAGGCGCCATCAATACGATGTCGAATGCGCTGAACCAGGGGTGGAAGCGCTCGATCTGGGGAATCATCGGGCAGCAGATCGCTTTGATCGTGCACGTGGCTATCGTCGCCGCCGGGGTCGGTCTTCTCGTCTCGCGCTCGGAGTTCCTGTTCAACGCCATCCGGTACGCCGGGGCGGCCTATCTCGTGTTCCTCGGCATTCGTCTGATCCTCACGAAACCCGTAGGCGCCCTGGATGACGCGCCGGTGCCGATCGACTCGCGTGAGAGTCACTGGTCCATGATCCGCCGAGGATTCTGGGTCAATCTCCTCAACCCCAAGGCGATCGTGTTCTTCCTGGCGTTCATCCCGCAGTTCATCCGACTCGACGAGCCTCCTGTGCCGCAGTACCTCACGCTGATCGCCACGGTGATCGTGGTCGATGTGATCGTCATGTGGGGGTTCTTCGCGGCCGCCGCCCGCCCGTTCCGGCGACTCACCAGATCCGTGCGAGGCCAACGCATCCTCAACCTGGTGTTCGGCGTACTGTTCATCGCCGTGGCCGGCGTGCTCGTCCTTCTGCACTGATCCGGCGCCGAGGCCTGCGCGCCTCTAGGCTGGACAGGATGGACATGGATGCCGCGGCCTTCGAAGAACTGGTGATCGACGAGCTCGATCTCCTGCCCGATGACATGGTCGAGGGCCTGGAGAACGTCGTGTTCGTCGTGGAGGACCGACCCGAGGACGGCAGCCTGGATCTGCTCGGCCTGTACGACGGTCTGGCGCTCACCGAGCGCACGCAATACGGGATGGGCGAACTTCCGGACCGGATCGTCGTCTACCGTGAGCCGCATCTCGCCCAGTGCGAGACCGAGCACGAGCTCCGTGACGAGATCCATACGACCCTGGTTCACGAGATCGCTCACTTCTACGGCATCGATGATGAGCAGCTCCACGAGATGGGCTGGGCATGACGGCGCCGTCGGCACACCCCGAACTCGACGAGATCACAGACCTCAGCGCAGCACCGCTCGAGCCCTGGCAGGTCGTGGTGTGGAACGACCCCGTGAACCTCATGAGTTACGTGGTCCGCGTGTTCCGGACGTACTTCGGGTACTCGCTCGACCATGCCACCGCTCTGATGCTCGCCGTACACCACGACGGACACGCGATCGTCGCCACCGGCCCGCGCGAGACCATGGAAGTACATGCGCAGGCCATGCACGACTTCGGGCTCTGGGCCACCGTCAGGAAGGCGCCGCTGTGAGCGACGACATCATCGTGATGCCCATCACCGTGATCGAGGAGTTCCACCTCGCCCGGCTCGTCGAAGACTTCATCGAACTCGTCAGAGAGTCACGGGGCACGGGTGATCCGGCCATCGACCGGCTGACGCCGAATCCCTATCCGGAAGACTCGGACGCCGCGGCCGAGTTCGCCGATGCCGCGCGGGATGATCTCCTCGATCGTCGTCTCGCCGACGCGCGCAGGGTCCGCGCGGCTTTGGATGAGTACCCCGCGGGCATCGACGCGCTCACCGAAGAAGATGCGCTCGAAGTGAGAGAGATCCTCATCACCCTCGAGAGCCTCGACTCCTGGCTTCGAACCCTCACCGCGATCCGTCTCGTCATCGCCACGAGACTCGGGATCACATCTGACGACGAGACCGGCGAGGACGGCCGCCACGACGTCTACGAATGGGTCGGCTATCGACTGGAACTGATCATCCAAGCCGCCGATGAGGCAGAATCCGCCCCGAACGTCTGACCGACCTACGGAACCTCGACGATCCGCGTGGCCAGAGCGCGAGGGTCGTCCCGATCGATGTGGCGGCGTTCCTGAGCAGCCCAGCGGTCCCAGTGCGGACGGTACGTGTCGCCGTCACGATTCAGCGCGCGGGTCTTCCGCGACTCCTCCGCGGATTCCACCCAGATCCTGACATCGGCGAGACCGGCTGTCGCTGGCCGCAGGATTCCGCTGCCCTCGATGATGACGCCGAGGGCCGGGTCGACCGCGTGGCTCTCGGCCTCGGTCTCCGCCTCCCAGTCCCAGCGACGCCACGTGCCGAGGTATCCGCGACCGTGCGGACGCAGGATCCACTCGAGCGCGCGTTCAGCTCCGTCGTCGAGCCCGTCCCAGCCGGGGTATATCGAGTCGAGCGCGACGAGCTGCACGGGACCGAGCACCGGCCAGCGCCGCACGAGTCGTGCGGCAAGGGAGGACTTGCCTGCACCGCTGCCGCCGTCGATCAGGACGACAGGATTTGCGGCCGCCAGCGCGCGGACGTCCTGTTCGATCAGGGTCGCAGCGCGCTCCAGGGCCGTCGCGACGGGATCTTCACTTCTTGAGGGCACGGATGATGCGCACGAGAGCCCGCCCGGTGACCCAGACGAACGGCACTGCCACGAGGAGAAGCGTGACGATGTTGGGCTCGAAACGGAGACCCTCTTCTCGCCGGACATAGACCCCGACAGGAACGGAAACACCGCCCCCTCCCCCGCCTTCGGCCCCGTCTCCGCTGCCACCGCCGAATCCGGAGTACGTGAATGCGACAGGAGTGATGCTGACCCCGTCGACGTCCTGAGGTTCTCCGTACGCGCTCTTCACGCCGAAGGACGCTGCTTGCTTTCCGAGTTCCAGTGCGATGTTCGGCATGTCTCCACGGTAGCCGAGGAACAGGGCGCGCGTGAGATCAATCCAGGCCATGCGCCTTCGGGTGTTGCGCAGCGCCTCGGCCATCGGCGCGCCCGATGTGTCGCGCGCGGCTGATCGTCGCGGAGCCGAACCGTGCCACGGCCTCGTCGACCGCTCCCTCGACCTTGCGCCAACCCTCATCGTCGTCCCAGAGCCCGAGGCCGCCACCGCCGGCTGGGCGGAGGTTCTCCGCTCGGACGCCGACGAGCCGCACGGGGTCCCTCCGATCGATCTGCTCGAACAGCGTCTGGGCGGCCTCGCCGATCCGTTGACCGACCGCGGTGGGCTCGCTCAGGGTCACGGAGCGACTCAGGGTGCGGAAGTCATCGAATCGGATCTTGATCGCGACAGTTGCCGTCTCCCAGTCGGCACGCCGCAGCCTCGCGGCGACGCGATCAGCGAGGCGCAGGAGCTCCGCACGGAGAAACTCCCGATCCCGGATGTCCGTGTCGAATGTCTCCTCATGACCGATGCTCTTCTCCACGCGCTCGGTGTCGACGGCACGCGGATCCTGTCCCATCGCGAGCTCGGTGAGACGCCCACTCAGGGCGGGGCCGACTGCACGCTCGATCATCTCTCGTGGCGCCTCGCGAACATCCTGCACCGTGCGGATGCCCCGCGCCTCGAGCGCCTCCGCTGCCTTCGGCCCAACGCCCCACATCGCACGAACCGGTCTCGGCGCGAGGAAGTCGAGCGTGTCCTGGGCGGCGACGACGAGCATGCCGTCGGGCTTAGAGATCGTCGACGCCATCTTCGCCACATGCTTCGTCGCCGCCACGCCCACGCTGCAGGTGATGCCGACCTCGTCGAGCACTCGTTGCCGGATCAACTCCGCGATGCGCGAGGGGCTCCCCCAGAGACGGCGCACTCCCTGCACATCGAGGAATGCCTCGTCGACCGACAGCGGCTCGACGAGCGGTGTGAACGACTCGAAGATCGCCATCACCTGCCGAGAGACCTCCTGATATCGGTGGAAGTGCGGCGGCACGATGCGGGCCGAAGGACACAGTCGGAGCGCTTGCGACACGGGCATCGCGGCACGGACCCCGTAGCGACGGGCCTCGTAGGAAGCGCTCGACACGACGGAGCGGCCATCCGGTGCCCCGATGATGAGCGGCAGACCACGGAGGGAGGGGTCATCGAGCACCTCGACGGCGGCATAGAACGCATCCATGTCGACATGGAGGATGCGCGTCCCGGTGTCGTCGGCGTCGGCGGACGAGACGATCCGCCCTCTGCCGTCACCGTGTCCCATACGACCATTCTCCCCCGGGGCTGGGACACGAAGCCCGGGGTGGCACTCTACTGTGCAGCGCGCTCGAGAATGAGCTCACGGACCCGGGCGGCGTCCGCCTGGCCCTTCATCGCCTTCATGACGGCACCGATCACGGCGCCGGCAGCCTGCACCTTGCCGTCCTTGATCTTCGCCATCACATCGGGCTGCGCGGCCAGTGCCTCATCGATCGCGGCGATCAACGCGCCGTCGTCCGAAACGACCGCGAGCCCGCGGGCGTCGACGACTTCCTGCGGCGTGCCCTCGCCGGAGATGACACCTTCGAGCACCTGACGAGCGAGCTTGTCGGTGAGCGTTCCCGCATCGACGAGCTTCTGCAGCGCGGCGACGTTCTCCGGGCTGATCAGGTGGGTCGCTTCCTTCTCCTGCGTGTTCGCGACGCGGCTGATCTCGCCGGTCCACCACTTACGGGCGGTGGCCGGCGTCGCGCCGGCGGCGATCGTCGCCTCGACGACATCGAGCAGACCGCCGTTGCGGACGTCCTGGAACTCCAGATCCGTGAAACCCCACTCCGTCATGAGACGACGACGACGCGCGACGGGCTGCTCCGGGAGTGCGGCGCGCAACTCTTCGATCAGCTCGGCGGCCGGTTCGACGGGCAGCAGATCGGGTTCCGGGAAGTAACGGTAGTCGTCGGCGTCCGACTTGGGACGTCCGGGCGAGGTCGTACCGGTGTCCTCGTGCCAGTGCCGCGTCTCCTGCGTGATCGTGCCGCCGTCGGCGAGGATCTGCGCCTGTCGCTGGATCTCGTACTTCACGGCACGCTCGACCGAGCGCATCGAGTTGACGTTCTTCGTCTCCGTACGGGTGCCGAGCTTGTCCGTGCCACGTGGACGCAGCGAGACGTTCGCGTCGCAGCGCAGGTTGCCGCGCTCCAGGCGTGCCTCCGAGATGCCGAGTCCCCGAACGATGTCGCGGATCGCCTGCACGTAGGCCTTGGCGACCTCGGGGGCGCGGTGCTCGGTGCCATAGATGATGTTCGTCACGATCTCGACCAGCGGCACACCGGCACGGTTGTAGTCGACCAGCGAGTACTCCGCGCCCTGGATGCGCCCGGTCGCTCCGCCCATGTGGGTGAGCTTGCCGGCGTCCTCCTCCATGTGCGCGCGCTCGATCGGGATCGTGATGAGCGTGCCGTCCTCGAGTTCCACCTCGACGGAGCCCTCGTACGCGATGGGCTCGTCGAACTGCGAGATCTGATAGTTCTTGCCGAGGTCCGGGTAGAAGTAGTTCTTGCGGGCGAACCGGCTCGACTCGGCGATCGAGCAGCCGAGCGCGAGGCCGAGGCTGATCGACGAGCGGATCGCGGTCTCGTTGACGACCGGAAGAGAGCCGGGAAGGCCGAGATCGACCGGCGCGATCAGAGTGTTCGGCTCGGCGGCGTGATACGCCTCGTTCGCCGGGTTCGGCGCGTCGGAGAACATCTTCGTGTTGGTGTTCAGCTCGACGTGCACCTCGAAACCGAGGACGGGCTCGAACAGCTCGAGCGCCTTGTCGAAGTCCATGAGCTTGGCGGTGGCCATCAGCGGTTCCCTCCTGCGAGCTGCGGGGCACGGGTGAGCAGCGGCGCACCCCATGAGTCGACGAGCAGCGTCTCGAGAGCGGCGCCGACCTTGTAGAGACGCGCATCCTCGCGTGCCGGCGCGATGAACTGGATACCGACGGGCAGCCCGTCGTCGTCCGCCAAGCCACTCGGGATGGAGATGCCGGGGACCCCGGCGAGGTTCACCGGGATCGTCGTGATGTCGTTGAGGTACATCTGCAGCGGGTCGTCGATCTTCTCGCCGAGCTTGAATGCCGTGGTGGGCGCCGACGGGGTCGCGATGACGTCGACCTCGGCGAACGCGTTAGCGAAGTCCTGCTGGATGAGCGTGCGGACCTTCTGCGCGCTGCCGTAATACGCGTCGTAGTATCCAGCCGACAGGGCATACGTACCGAGGATGATGCGACGCTTGACCTCGTCGCCGAAGCCGGCATCGCGCGTCGCGGACATGACGTCCTCGACCGTCGGGTTGCCGGCGGGCGTGACCCGCAAGCCGAACCGCACGGAGTCGAACTTCGCCAGGTTGCTCGACGCCTCGGCGGGGAGGATCAGGTAGTACGCGGCGACTCCGTATTCGAAGTGCGGGGCGCCGATCTCGACGATCTCCGCTCCCTGTGCTTCCATGAGCGCGAGAGCGCTCCGGAACGATGCCGCGACCCCGGGCTGGAATCCGCTGTCCGGCAGCTCTCGGATGACGCCGACCTTGAGTCCCTTGAGCACATCTCCGCGTGCACCTTCACGCGCGGCCTGGGCGAACGACGGCCACTCCTCGCGCAGGGACGTCGAGTCCTTCGGGTCGTGGCCGGCGATGGCGTCGTGCAGCAGCCCCGAGTCGAGGACGGTCCGGGAGACCGGACCGACCTGGTCGAGGCTGGACGCGAGGGCGATCGCGCCGTATCGGCTCACGCCGCCGTACGTCGGCTTGACGCCCACCGTTCCCGTGACGTGAGCGGGCTGACGGATCGAGCCACCCGTGTCGGATCCGAGCGCCAGAGGCGCCTCGAAGGCGGCGACAGCAGCGGCGGATCCCCCACCGGATCCACCGGGGATGCGATCGAGATCCCACGGGTTGTGCGTGGGGCCGTACGCCGAGTGCTCGGTGGAGGAACCCATCGCGAATTCGTCCATGTTGGTCTTGCCGAGCGGGATCATGCCCGCGGCGCGCGAACGCGCGACCACGGTGGCGTCATACGGCGAGCGATAGCCTTCCAGGATGCGCGAGCCGCTGGTCGTCGGCTGATCGGTCGTGACGAGCACGTCCTTGATCGCGAGCGGAACACCCGCGAGCGGGCCCAGCTCCTCACCGGCGGCGCGACGGGCATCGATCGCAGCAGCGGCATCGAGTGCGCCCTCGTTGACGTGCAGGAACGCGTGGACGTCGCCGTCAACGGCAGCGATGCGGTCGAGGTGCGCCTGCGTCGCCTCGACGCTCGAGACCTCGCGCGCGGCAAGCTTCGCGGCGAGATCCGCCGCGTCCAGCCGGATGATGTCGCTCACTGCTCTTCTCCCAGGATCGCGGTGACGCGGAAGCGGCCGTCGGCGGCATCCGGAGCGTTCTGCAACACCTGCTCGTGTGTGAGCGTCTCGCCGACCACATCCGGTCGGAAGACATTGCTCAGCGGAATCGGGTGGCTCGTCGCGACGACATCATCTGTCGCGACCTCCGAGACCTTCGCGATGTTGTCGACGATCGCGTCGAGCTGGCCCGTGAGCCGCGACACCTCGTCGTCGTTCAGCTGGATGCGTGCGAGCACACCGAGATGGCGCACGAGTTCAGGGGTGATTTCAGACACCCCTCCAGTCTAGTTGGCGCGTTCCGAACTCCCCTGCCCCACGAGTCGCTCGACATATGCTGGGCGGGTGAGCACGTTCCAGCCCCCTCGCCCGTGGATCGCCAGCTATGCCGCAGGAGTCCCCGAGGACCTTCCGCCCGTGGACGGCTCGCTCGTCGACATCGTGGCCGCTTCGGCGCGCGACTACCCGGAAGCCCCCGCCCTCCAGTTCTTCGGCCGTGAGACGACATACGCCCAGTTGCAAGCAGCGATCGAGCACGCCGCAGCAGGCCTTCGCGACCTCGGGGTCCGCGCGGGTGACCCGGTAGCCATCGTGCTGCCGAACTGCCCGCAGCACATCGTCGCGTTCTACGCGGTACTCCGCCTCGGCGCCATCGTCGTGGAGCACAACCCGCTCTACACGCCGCGCGAACTCCGCAAGCAGTTCGAGGATCACGGCGCGAAGCACGCGATCGTGTGGAACAAGGTCGTCTCGACGGTGCAGGAGTTCCCGGCGGATCTGGCCGTCACGAACCTCATCTCGGTCGACGTGACTCGTGCCATGCCGTTCCTCACCCGATTCGCGCTCAGGCTCCCCGTCGCGAAGGCCCGTGAATCGCGCGCCGCTCTGACCGACAAGGTCCGCAGCACGGTCGTCTGGGATTCGCTCCTCGCCTCCGCCCCGCTCCCGGCGTCGCATCCGAAGCCGAGCACCGATGACCTCGCGATCATCCAGTACACCTCCGGCACCACGGGAACGCCGAAGGGGGCAGCGCTCACACACCGCAATCTGCTCGCCAACGCCGCGCAGTCCAGGGCGTGGGTGCCCTCGATCCAGCGAGGCAAGGGCTGCGTCGTGTACGCCGTGCTGCCCATGTTCCATGCCTACGGCCTCACGCTGTGCCTTACATTCGCGATGTCGATGGGCGCCCGACTCGTACTTTTCCCCAAATTCGACCCCGACCTCGTACTCGACGTCGTCAAGAAGCACCCCGCGACGTTCCTCCCGCTTGTTCCCCCCATCGCGGATCGCCTCCTCGCCGCGGCGAAGGAGAAGGGCGTGTCACTCGATGGCATCGAGGTCGCGATCTCCGGCGCCATGGCACTGCCGCATGAGCTGGTCGTCCCCTTCGAAAAGGCCACCCACGGCTACCTCGTCGAGGGCTACGGGCTGAGCGAGTGCTCCCCCGTCCTGATGGCGAACCCGGTTGCGGACAACCGCGTGCCCGGCACGGTCGGGCTTCCCCTCCCCGGGACCGAATGCCGCGTGGTGGATCCGGAGAACCCGAGCCAGGACGTGCCGGACGGATCGGCCGGTGAACTCGTCGTGCGTGGCCCGCAGGTGTTCTCGGGGTACTACGGAAAGCCGGAGGAGACCGAAGCCGTCTTCGTCGACGGCTGGTACCGGACCGGTGACATCGTCACGATCGACGACGCCGGCTTCGTGCGCATCGTCGATCGCATCAAGGAGCTCATCATCACGGGCGGCTTCAACGTCGCTCCCACCGAGGTCGAGAATGCGCTGCGCCAGCATCCACAGGTGGCGGATGCCGCGGTCGTCGGCCTGCCGAGCGAGCACTCCGGAGAGGAGGTCGTCGCGGCCATCGTGGTGGATGCCGGGACCGATGTCGACGTCGAGGCGATCCGCGAGTTCGCCCGCAGTATCCTCACTCCCTACAAGGTCCCGCGCCGTATCTTCGTGGTCGACGAGCTGCCGAAGTCACTGATCGGCAAGGTGCTCCGACGCCAGGTCAAGGAGAAGCTCGTCTCGCTGAACACCGGCGTTTGAGGACGCCCTCACAGGCGCGGAGCGCGCCGGCGCGCTACCCTTGGGAAGTGACCCCTGAAGATGCAGTGCTGACCGACGCCCCCGCGGAATCCCCCGCGACCCCCGGATTCGAGGAGCTCGGCATCACCGGGCCCGTCCTCAAAGCCATCAAGGATCTCGGATACGAGACCCCGTCGCCCATCCAGGCGGCCACCATTCCCACGCTTCTCGCCGGCCGAGACGTCGTCGGGCAGGCGCAGACCGGAACAGGAAAGACCGCCGCTTTCGCGCTTCCCGTTCTCGAACGCCTCGATGTCTCCCAGAAGATCCCGCAGGCTCTCGTGCTGGCACCGACACGCGAACTCGCTCTGCAGGTATGCGAGGCCTTCGAGTCCTATGCCTCGAAGATGAAGGGCGTCCACGTCCTTCCCGTCTACGGCGGACAGGGCTACGGTGTGCAGTTGTCCGCACTGCGCCGCGGTGTCCACGTGATCGTCGGTACGCCCGGCCGCATCATGGACCACCTCGCCAAGGGCACGCTCGACCTGTCCGAGTTGAAGTATCTGGTACTCGACGAGGCCGACGAGATGCTGAAGATGGGCTTCGCGGAAGACGTGGAGCAGATCCTCGCGCAGACCCCCGAGGAGAAGCAGGTCGCGCTGTTCTCGGCGACCATGCCGCCGCAGATCCGCCGTCTCGCGCAGAAGTACCTGCGTGAGCCGGAAGAGATCAGCATCAAGTCCAAGACCGCCACCGGCACGAACATCACGCAGCGCTACCTCGTGGTCTCGTATGCGCAGAAGGTCGATGCGCTGACCCGCATCCTCGAGGTCGAGAACTTCGACGGCATGATCGTGTTCGTCCGTACCAAGAACGAGACCGAGACGCTGGCCGAGAAGCTGCGTGCCCGCGGATACTCCGCAGCCGCGATCAACGGCGACGTGCCCCAGGTGCAGCGCGAGCGCAGCGTCAACCAGCTCAAGGACGGCAAGCTCGACATCCTCGTCGCGACCGACGTGGCCGCCCGCGGTCTCGACGTCGAGCGCATCAGCCACGTCATCAACTTCGACATCCCCACCGACACCGAGTCCTATGTCCACCGCATCGGCCGCACCGGCCGCGCGGGACGCACCGGCGACGCGATCAGCTTCATCACGCCGCGCGAGCGCTACCTGCTCAAGCACATCGAGAAGGCCACGCGCCAGCAGCCCGCCCAGATGCAGCTGCCGACCACCGATGACGTGAACACCACGCGACTCGCGCGGTTCGACGACGCGATCACCGCCGCGCTGGGCGACACCGCCCGTATCGAGAAGTTCCGCGACGTGATCTCCCACTACGTGCGCAATCACGACGTTCCGGAGGCCGATGTCGCGGCGGCGCTCGCGATCGTCTCGCAGGGCGACACCCCGTTGCTGCTCGACCCCGCCGACGATCGGCTCTCCAAGGCCGTCGAAGCCGACAACCGTCCGCCCCGCGAGGGTGGAGCACGCGGAACCAGGGACGCTCGTGAACCCCGCACCGAGCGTCGTGGACGTGGCGACTACACCGCATATCGCATCGAGGTGGGCCGCCGTCACCGCGTCGAGCCGCGCCAGATCGTCGGCGCGCTGGCGAACGAGGGCGGTCTCGGCCGTGACGATTTCGGCGTGATCAACATCCGACCTGATTTCTCCACCGTGGAACTGCCGTCCAACCTCAGCCCCACGGTGCTCGAGAAGCTGCGCGACACGCGCATTTCGGGTCGTCTGATCGAGATCAAGCCCGACCGTGGCCCCGGCGCCAGGCGCAGCAGCCCGCGCGAAGGTAGCCACGACGGAGGAGACCGCTTCGAGCGTCGCGACCGCGACGAGCGACCGGCTCGCGACAGCCGCGAAGAGAAGCCGTTCCGCAAGCCCCGCCACAAGAACTGACGCCGCATCGCGCGCGGTTCGGACTATCCCGTTCCGCGCGCGAGCTGCGCCGCGACATCGATCAGCGGCTCCGGGTGCGCCAACAAAGCTCGCTGTTCGGGATTCGCGATGAGGTGCGCGATCAATCGATGCGCACCCGTCACCGTCGGCCGCCAGTACCCGCCGACGTGATGGCGGCTCAGAGGCAGCGTCGTCATCTCGCCATCCACCGTGAGGGTCACCGCTCCATCGTCGGGATCGATGCCGGGGTCGCTCAGCATCGCCGCCGTCAGCGCACCGAGCAGCACCGTTCCGAGGAGTCCGGGCAGCCGAAACCGCGTCGTCGGCACATCGAGAACGATCCCCTCTACGCCGTCCCACGGCACGATCCCGTGACCTTCGGCTCCCTGACGGATGATCACCGCCTGCGGAGTGAGTCGAAGGTGGTGCCGCCCGGGGTCGCCGATCGCCAGAGCCTCCGGGACGACGATCAGAGGCCCGTACCGCTTCACGACCCGTCGCTCGCGGGCGGGAGCGCGGCCGGCCCCTCTGTCACGAGGATGTGGAACTGTGCCGCGTCGAGGACGCGGATGCCGAGATCCTCGGCCTTCGCGAGCTTCGAGCCCGCGCCCGGCCCGGCTGCGACGAAATCGGTCTTCTTCGACACGCTGGAAGCAGCCTTACCGCCCGCGTTGATGATCGCCTCCTGCGCGCCATCGCGGGTGTAGCCGTCGAGCGATCCGGTGGCGACCACCGTGATTCCTTCGAGCACACCGCCGGCAGCCACCGCCGCACCCGGGCCGGGATGGCCGGGTGTCGACCACTGCACACCCGCGTCAGCCCACTGCTGCACGATCTCCTGATGCCAGTCGACCTCGAACCACGCGAGCAGGGAGTCGGCGATGATGCCACCGACGCCCTCGACGGCGGCAAGCTCATCCCGCGATGCGGCACGGATCCCATCGAGAGAGCCGAACCACTGCGCGAGCGCCCGGGCGGCGACGGGGCCGACGTGGCGGATGTTCAGCGACACCAGCAGTCGCCAGAGGTCCTTGGTCTTCGCCTTCTCGAGCTCGGCGAGCAGCGTGAGCGCCTGTGAGGACGGCTGAGGTCCCTCGAGCCCCGACTTCTTCTCGGCTGCGGTGGGGTTGCGTCGGAAGGGTGCGCGCGTCTTGACGATCCCGTCCTCGTCCTCCTTCGGAAGCCCGGTCTCGGAATCCCGCACGAACAATTCGATGGGGACGAGTTCTTCGAGAGTGAGCGCGAACAGCCCGGCCTCGGTCTCGAGCGGGGGCACAGCCGGTGACGTCGGCTGGGTCAGCGCCGCAGCGGTCACCTCGCCGAGCGCTTCCACGTCGAGGGCGCCGCGGGACCCGATGTGCTCGACACGGCCACGGACCTGAGCAGGACACGAACGCGCGTTCGGGCACCGGAGGTCGATATCGCCCTCCTTCATCGCGCGCAGCGGTGTACCGCATTCCGGGCACTCGACCGGCATCACGAACTCCCGCTCGCTGCCGTCGCGCTTTTCGACCACAGGGCCGAGAACCTCAGGGATCACGTCGCCGGCCTTGCGCAGCACGACGGTGTCGCCGATCAGCACGCCCTTGGCCTTGACCACATCCTTGTTGTGCAGCGTGGCCTGGCGGACCACGGAACCGGCGACGTGCGCGGGTGCCATGACGGCGAACGGCGTGGCTCGCCCCGTGCGTCCCACCGATACGACGATGTCGAGGAGCTTGGTCTGGACCTCTTCGGGCGGGTACTTGTAGGCGATGGCCCAGCGGGGTGCTCGGCTCGTCGCGCCGAGTTCGTCGTGCAGTTCGAGCTCGTCGACCTTGACCACGATGCCGTCGAGCTCGTGTTCGATGTCGTGACGGTGCTCGCCGAAGTACTCGACGAAGGACACGACCTCGTCGATCGTCCGGCACACCTTCGTGTGCGGGCTCGTGGGCAGCCCCCACTCGGAGAGCAGGTCGTACACCTCGCTCTGCGCGGCGACAGGAGGGTTCGTCCAGGCGCCGACGCCGTGCACGTAGAGTGCGAGCGACTCGATGCGCAGCAGCCCGGCCTCGAGCTCGAGCCCGTTCTTCTTGTCGATCTGCTGGCGGAGCCCGCCACTGGCGGCGTTGCGCGGATTCGCGAAAGAGGGGAAGCGCCGGGCGGCCGCGGTCTGCGCCTTCTCCTCGTCGAACGCCTTCTTGGCGCCTCCTCGGGCCTCCCAGCGTGCGAGGGCGTCGGCGAAGGCACGGTCGCGGAAGGCGGCCTGCGCGGCGTTGAGGCGCTCGAAGGCAGCGACAGGGATGAACACCTCGCCACGCACTTCGACGATCGCGGGATGCCCCTCGCCGCTCAGGCGTTGCGGGATCTCCGGCAGACGGAGGGCGTTCTCCGTCACGATCTCGCCGACGCGGCCGTCGCCGCGAGTAGCGGCAGAGGTGAGCACGCCGTTCTCGTAGCGGAGGTTGATCGCGAGCCCGTCGATCTTCAACTCGGTGAGCCACGCCACCTCGCGCCCGGCGGCAGCCTTGGTCTTCGCGGCCCACTCCCGCAGCTCGTCGACGGAGAAGACGTTGTCGAGGCTGAGCATGCGCTCGGCGTGCTCGATCGTCGCAAGGCCGGTCGCCTCGGCCGCTCCGACCATCTGGGTGGGCGAGTCCTGCCCCTGCAGCTCGGGGTGCAGCCGCTCCAACTCTTCGAGCCGATGCATCCACCCGTCGTAGGTGAAGTCATCGACGACCGAGGCGTCGCGGCCGTAGTAGGCCTCTTTGGCCTCGAGGATGCGAGCGGTCAGCTCGTCGGCTTCGGTTCGGGCGTCTTCCAGCGAGATGTTCTCCGGCACCCCGCCAGTCTACGAGCGGGTACCGACACCGGAGGGGTCTACGCGCCGACAGGGACGGCCGACACCGTGGTGTCGATCGTGAACTGCCCGAGCACCCGCGTGCCGACGTAGAGCACGGCGGTCTGTCCCGGCGCGACGCCGTCGAGCGGGACCTCGGGCGTCACCCGGACCCCGTCATCCGAGACGATCGCACGTGCAGCGACCGGCTCGGAGTGCGCGCGGATCTGCACGTGGCACTCGAAGGAGGTCTCCGTCGGCGCGGCCCCGGCCCAGCTGAACCGCTCCCCCGCGATCTCCGCGATCGCGAGAGCCTCCTTGGGCCCGACGACGACGGTGTTCGACACCGGTCGGACTTCGAGCACGAATCGAGGCTTGCCGTCCGCCGCAGGCACACCGAGCTTGAGCCCGCGTCGCTGTCCCACCGTGAAGGAGTGTGCCCCCTCGTGCGATCCGACGACTTCTCCGCTGCGATCGACGATCTCGCCCGTAGCGGTGCCGACCTTCTCGGCGAGCCACCCACGGGTGTCCCCGTCGGGGATGAAGCAGATGTCGTGGCTGTCCGGCTTCTGGGCGACGGTCAGGCCGCGTGCTGCCGCCTCGGCGCGAACGATCGCCTTCGAGGGAGTGGACCCGAGCGGGAAGTAGGTGTGTGCGAGCTGCTCCGCGGTCAGCACGCCGAGGACGTAGGACTGATCCTTGGCATTGTCCGAGGCACGATGCAGCTCCAGTCCGTCGGCACCGTCCACGAGCGTGGCGTAGTGCCCGGTGCACACGGCGTCGAAGCCGAGCTCGATCGCGCGCTCCAGAAGGGCCGCGAACTTGATCTTCTCGTTGCACCGCATGCAGGGGTTGGGCGTGCGTCCGGCCTGGTACTCGGAGATGAAGTCTTCGATGACGTCGTCGCGGAACCGCTCGGAGAAGTCCCACACGTAGAAGGGGATGCCGAGCAGGTCGGCGGCCCGGCGGGCGTCGAGTGCATCCTCGATGGTGCAGCACCCGCGACTGCCCGTGCGGAGCGTTCCACCGGCTCTGGAGAGTGCCAGGTGCACGCCGACCACATCGTGCCCCGCCTCCACGGCTCTGGCTGCCGCGACGGCGGAGTCGACGCCGCCACTCATCGCCGCAAGAATCCGCATGGGAACAGTCTACGAGCGTGCGCCTGTGCCGGCGCCGGATGCTCGTGCATAGGCATCGCCGATCGCGGCGAGCACCGCCTCGACATCAGCGTCCGTCGACGTCCGGCCGAGCGAGAATCGCAGCACGCTGCGCGCATCGCGTTCGCTCCGCCCCATCGCCATCACGACGTGCGACGGCTCGGCGACGCCCGCCTGGCACGCCGATCCGGTCGACGCCGCGACCCCGGCGACGTCAAGGAGGAACAGCAGACTCTCCCCCACCGCACCGGGAAAGAGCACATGCGCGTTGCCCGGCAAGCGGTCCGTCGGATCGCCCAGAAGCTCGGCTTCCGGGACGGCGGAACGTATGCCCGAGATGAGACGGTCGCGCAGTGCGCGCAGTCGCGCCGCCTCCCCCGTCCGCTCGATCTCGGCGAGCTCGAGCGCGGTGGCGAACGCCGCAGCACCCGCGACGTCCTGGGTTCCGGCTCGGAGCCCGCGCTGTTGCGCGCCGCCGCGCAGCAACGCGGTCACGCGGGCCGTGCGTGCAGCGACGAGAACCCCGACGCCGACGGGCGCCGCGATCTTGTGCCCGGCGAGGCTCATGGCCACGAGTCCGACTCCCCCGGCGGCGTCTCCCCTCAGATCGCGGAAAGACAGCGGCACATGTCCGAGGGCCGCCACGGCATCGAGATGCAGTGCCACGCCCGCCGTCGCGGCGGTGATGGACAGCCCCTCGGCGTCGTTGATCGTGCCCGCCTCATTGTTCGCGACGAGCGCGGTGGCGAGAGCGGCGCCCGAAAGCCGCTGAGCGAACTGCTCCGGCTCGATCCGCGCCTGTGCGGTCACCGGCACCCGGCGAAGATCGGCGCCATCTTCCACGAGCGCGGCCACGGTGTCCATGGTGGCGTGGTGCTCGGCCTCGGGCATGACGATCGCGGTCGTGCCGGCGGGGCGTGCCCGCCACAGTCCCTGCAGTGCCAGGTTGATCGACTCGGTGCCCCCCGAGGTGAACACGATCTCGATCGGGTCGGCGTCGAGCACCGCGGCGACCCGCTCGCGGGACTCCTCGAGCAGGCGGCGGGCGTCCTGGCCGGCGCCGTGCGTGGACGATGCGTTGCCGACGGTCTCCGTGGCGGCCAGCCAGGCGTCGCGCGCTTCGGGGCGCAGAGGCGTGGTCGCCGCATGGTCGAGATAGTGCCGCATCCTTCAATTCTCTCGCGAAACCCACCCTGCCGGGTCTTCGTCCGTGGAACCCGGTCCGCCCTGACATGAGACTGCAACACATCGCGCCTAGTGTGTACTCATGCCCGCGTCCCGAGACATCACCGTGCCCGGCGGCACCACCCTCGACAACCTCGGCGTCCGTCTGCACGACGGCGTCGGCACCCTGCGCGTCTGGTCGCAGAACGCCTCGTCGATCGAGCTGGTCGTGTTCGATGCCACCGACCTGGACTGGGCGACCGACGAGGTTCCGCTCGAACGGCTGGCCGGAGGAATCTGGGAGATCACCACGGAGCTGCTGCAGCCCGGCGTCCGCTATGCCGTACGCGTCGGCGGACCCCACGGCCCCGGGAACACCTTCAACCCGGAGACGCTGCTGCTGGACCCGTACGCGCGCGGTCTCGCCCAGGGCGACGGATACGAGGAGTGGCGTTCGGTCGTCATCGTCGACGGCTTCGACTGGGGCGACTCCCGGAAGCCGCGTATCCCCCTCGACCGCACGGTGATCTACGAGGGGCATCTCAAGGGACTCACCAAGCGTCACCCCGATGTGCCGCCCGCCCTGCACGGCACCTATGCGGGCCTCGCCCATCCCGCGATGATCGAGTACTTCCACTCGCTGGGCATCACCTCCATCGAGTTGCTCCCCGTGCACGCCTTCGTGCCGGAGCCGCGACTTCTCGAACGCGGACTCACCAACTACTGGGGCTACAACACCCTGAACTTCTTCACCCCGCACACCGCCTACGCGACCGAGGACGCGCGCAAAGACGGGCCGGAGGCCGTCCTCGCCGAGTTCAAGGGAATGGTGCGGCTGCTGCACGAGGCCGGGCTCGAAGTGATCCTCGACGTCGTCTACAACCACACCTCCGAGGAGGGCATCGGCGGTCCCCGCTCGAGCCTGCGCGGCATCGACAACGCCAGCTACTACCGGCAGGACGAGTCCGGCGTCTACGTCGATACCACCGGGTGCGGCAACACGCTCGACACGTCGACCGACGCCGGGGCCAGACTCGTTCTCGACTCCCTCCGCTACTGGGCGCAGGAGATGCAGATCGACGGTTTCCGCTTCGACCTCGCCACGGCGATCGCCCGCGACGGCGCCCACACCTACACGCCTGAGCATCCGCTCCTGCAGGCCATCGCGGACGATCCGATCCTCGCCGACACCAAGCTCATCGCCGAGCCCTGGGATGTCGGCCTCGGCGGGTGGCAGACGGGTAACTTCCCGTCGGGATGGCACGAGTGGAACGACCGCTACCGCGACCGCGTCCGCAACTTCTGGCTCAGCGACATCGACTATGCCCGCCGGGCCTCCGCCCCGGTGGGCATCGGCGGGTTCGCGACCCGACTCGCCGGATCCTCGAACACGTTCAGCGAAGACCGGGGTCCGCTCGCCAGCGTGAACTTCGTCACGGCGCACGACGGCTTCACTCTGCACGACCTCGTCTCTTACGACGTCAAGCACAATGAGGCGAACGGCGAGCAGAACCGCGATGGTGCCGACATGAACCGCGCGTTCAACCACGGTGTCGAGGGCCCGACCGACGACCCGACGATCCTCGCCGCGCGACGCAAGGCCATGCGCAACCTTCTCGGGACGCTGCTCCTCTCGGCCGGGATCCCGATGCTCACCGCAGGTGACGAGGTCGGACGCACTCAGCGCGGCAACAACAACGCCTACGCTCAGGACTCCGCTCTCACCTGGCTCGCATGGGATCTCGAACCCTGGCAGGACGACCTCCGTGCACATGTCGCCCGCCTGATCCGATTGCGGCAGGAGAACCCGGCGCTGCGCCCCAGCCGCTACGCGCGGCTCGGTGAGCACATCCCGAACGCCTCGGTCATGGACTGGTACGACCAGAACGGCGAGACGATGGAGCAGGGGCAGTGGGCAGACCCCGGGAACAGGACGCTCCAGTACGTCGCCGCGTCCACCCCCGACACAGAGGCCGAGAACCGCATCCTGCTCATCGTGCACGGAACGGAATCCCCCATCGACGTGCGTCTGCCCGACGAGATCGAAGGCGCGGTCCGCTTCGTGTCCCTGTGGTCGAGCGCTCGGGAGCGCCCTTCCGACGAGGGGGAGGTCTTCGCGCCCGGCGATGTGCTACCGGTGTCCGGGACGTCGATGAGGCTGTTCCGCGTCGAATGAGCCCGGCTCCCGACGCACCACGCGGCGCGCTACCCGCGACCACGTCGGCGCGGTACATTCGGGATGTGGCTGCACGTGCTGGTACTCGGTCCTCGGCTCTTCGGAGCCCCACTCAGATCCCGACGCGCGCCTTCGGCGATGCGGACGTGCCGGGCTCGCTTCGCTCCACCCGCATCCCACTGCTCGATCCGACCCCCGCTGTGCCCGGCGGCTTCTCGCCGAAGGCGTTCGTGGGCGAGGTCGTCCCGTTCACCGTGGTCTCGTTCCGCGAAGGGCACGACATCATCGGTGTGCATGTGCGCCTCACGTCGCCGTCGGGCGAGGAGAGCCTGCACCGGCTGACCGCCCGGAAAGACGGCACGGACCGATGGTCGGCCGAGATCGCGCTCGACGAGCAGGGTGCGTGGCGCTACCGATTCGAAGCCTTCTCCGACGACTTCGCGACTTGGGCTCACGCCGCGGAATTGAAGGTCGCTGCCGGTGTCGATGTACCGGTGATGGCCGCGCTCGGAGCAGAGCTACTCACGAGGGCCGCCACGGAGAAGGATCGCCCCGCGGCGCAGCGGAAGCGTCTGCTCGCGGACGCCGGGTCGCTGGAGAGTGGGGGCGGCGCGACGGCGTTCGCGCTGTCCACCGATGCCGGTCTGGCCGACATCTTCCGGGCCCGTCCCCTGACGACTCTGCGCTCCGCCACCGAGCAGCACACGCTCAACGTGGACCGTCGCGCGGCGGGCGTCGGTGCCTGGTACGAGTTCTTCCCGCGATCAGAGGGGGCCAAGCGGCTCAAGGACGGCACGGTGAAGAGCGGGACGTTCCGCACGGCGACCAAGCGTCTGCCGGAGGTCGCCGCGATGGGTTTCGACGTGGTGTACCTGGTTCCGATCCACCCGATCGGGACCACCAACCGCAAGGGGCGCAACAACACCCTCACCGCAGAGCCCGGCGATCCCGGGTCCCCGTATGCGATCGGCTCCACCGACGGCGGCCACGACGCGATCCACCCCGACCTGGGATCCGCCGCCGACTTCCGCGCCTTCGTGCGCGCGGCTCAGGGAAACGGTCTCGAGGTCGCACTCGACCTCGCGCTCCAGGCGTCCCCGGACCACCCCTGGGTGAGTGAGCATCCCGAATGGTTCACGACCCTCCCCGACGGCACCATCGCGTATGCCGAGAACCCGCCGAAGAAGTACCAGGACATCTACCCGCTCAACTTCGACAACGACCCCGAGGGCATCGCAGCCGAGATGTTGCGGGTCGTGCGGCACTGGGTGGCTCAAGGGGTGAAGATCTTCCGGGTCGACAACCCCCACACCAAACCCCTGCAGTTCTGGGAGTGGTTGATCCGTGAGATCAACACCGTGGATCCGGACGTGATCTTCCTCGCCGAAGCCTTCACCCGCCCCGCCGTCATGCGCGCCCTGGCCGCCGTCGGATTCCAGCAGAGCTACAGCTACTTCACGTGGCGGAACACCAAGAGCGAGCTGGAGGAATTCCTCACCTCCGTATCGCAGGAGACCTCGGACTACATGAGGCCCAACCTCTTCGTGAACACGCATGACATCCTGACCGAATACCTGCAGTTCGGCGGTCGTGCGGCATACCGAATCCGAGCCTGCATCGCCGCCACGGCAGGGCCCGTGTACGGGGTGTACGCCGGCTACGAGCTCTTCGAGAACGTGGCACGGCCGGGCTCCGAAGAGAACATCGACAATGAGAAGTACGAGTTCAAGTTCCGCGACTGGTCGGGCGCGGAGGCCCGCGGCGAATCGCTCGCTCCCCTGCTGCGGCGGCTCAACGAGATCCGCGCGGCTCACCCCGCACTCCGGCAACTCAGGAACTTCCGGGCGCACTGGAGCGACGACGATGCCGTCCTCGTGTACAGCAAGCACCTCCCCGCGCCGTTCACCGGTACTGGACGCGCGGATACCGTCATCGTGGTGGCGAACGTCGACCCGCACTCCGTACGCGAGACGACCGTGCACCTCGACAGCACCCAATGGGGCATTCCGCTCGGCGATCCGTTCGAGGTCGAGGACCTGCTCACCGGAGCCGTCTGGACCTGGAACGATCACAACTACGTGCGGCTCGACGCCTTCGCCGAGCCGGTGCACATCCTGAAGGTGAGGGAGCGAGCATGAGCTACACAGAAGATGTCGCCGCATCCACCGAGTGGGAGGCGATCTCCTCGGCCACGCACCACGATCCGCACGCCGTCCTCGGCGCACACTCCCACAAAGACGCGGCCGACCGCACGGTCACCGTCATCCGCGCCCGACGGCCGCTCGCCGCCGGGGCGGCAGCGGTGTTCGGCGACGGCAGCCGACTCGAGCTCGCGCACGTGGCGCAGGGAATCTGGGAGGCGCAGCACGTCGGTCCCCCTCTCCCCTATCGGCTGGCCACGCGGTACGCGGATCACGAGGAGACGCTCTCCGGCGATCCGTATCGACACCGTCCGACCCTTGGAGACCTCGACCTCCATCTGATCGCCGAGGGGCGGCATGAACGCCTCTGGGAGGCGCTGGGTGCGCACCCGCGCACGTGGGACGGCGAGCAGGGCGTCGCGTTCGCCGTCTGGGCTCCCAACGCCACAGCCGTGCGCGTCGTCGGCGACCACAACGACTGGAACGGCGACGCCCACGCCATGCGCTCGATGGGCGTGAGCGGAGTCTGGGAGCTCTTCATCCCCGGCCTCCCCCTAGGCACGCGGTACAAGTATCAGCTCCGCACCCGCGACGGCGCCTGGATACTCAAAGCCGATCCGATGGCGCTCGCCGCCGAGGTGCCGCCGAACACGGCGTCCGTCGTGACCTCGTCGTCGTACGAGTGGGCGGACGGCGCATGGATGACCCGTCGTGCCGCGACCCACGCCGTCGCGCAGCCGCTGTCGGTCTACGAGATCCACGTCGGCTCCTGGCGTGAGGGCCTCGGGTACCGGGACATCGCCGAGCCGCTGATCCAGCACGTCACGGATGCCGGATTCACCCATGTCGAGTTCATGCCGTTGGCGGAGCACCCGTTCGGAGGTTCCTGGGGGTACCAGGTCAGCGGCTACTACGCGCCCACGAGCCGGTTCGGCACCCCGGACGACCTGAGGTATCTGATCGATCGGCTGCACCAGGCCGGCATCGGCGTGATCATGGACTGGGTTCCCGGGCACTTCCCGAAAGACGCCTTCGCTCTCGCGCGCTTCGACGGCCAGCCCCTGTACGAGCACCCCGATCCCCGCCGCGGCGAGCACCAGGACTGGGGCACGCTCATCTTCGACTACGGGCGTCCGGAGGTTCGGGGATTCCTCGTGGCCAATGCGCTGTACTGGTTCAGGGAGTTCCATGTCGACGGGCTGCGCGTCGACGCGGTCGCGTCGATGCTCTACCTCGACTACTCCCGCGAAGCCGGCGAATGGGAACCGAACATCCACGGTGGCCGGGAGAATCTCGAGGCGATCCGGTTCTTGCAGGAGGTGAACGCCACGGCCTACCGACTGCACCCGGGGATCATGATGATCGCCGAGGAGTCGACCAGCTTCCCCGGCGTCACCGCACCCACCGACCACGCCGGCCTGGGGTTCGGTTTCAAGTGGAACATGGGCTGGATGAACGACTCGCTCCAGTACATCTCTCGCGACCCGATGTACCGCGCGCACCACGAGGGCGAGATGACCTTCTCCTTCGTCTACGCCTTCGGCGAGAATTACCTGCTGCCGATCAGTCACGACGAAGTCGTGCACGGCAAGGGCAGCCTGATGGCGAAGATGCCCGGCGACCACTGGCACAAGCTCGCGAACGTCCGCGCGTACCTCGCCTACATGTGGGGGCACCCCGGGAAGAAGCTCCTGTTCATGGGCCAGGAGTTCGGTCAGCTCGCCGAGTGGTCCGAAGGGCGTGAGCTGGATTGGTGGCTCCTCGACCAGCCGTCGCACGCGCAGCTGCAGGACTTCGTCGGCGCGATGAACCGCGCCTACAGATCCCAATCCCCCCTGTGGGCGCGGGACAACGACGGATCGTCTTTCCACCGCCTCGGTGCGCCCAGCTGGGACCCGACCGTGATCGCCTTCGAGCGGCGGGATGCCCACGGCGGACGCCTCGTCGTCGTGAGCAACTTCGCCGGGGTCGAGCGTGCGGGATATCGACTCGCGCTTCCGCAGGACGGTGTCTGGCAGGAAGTGCTCAACACCGACGCCGCCGAGTACGGCGGACGAGGTTCGGGGAACCTGGGCATGGTCTTCGCCGCCGGTGAGGACGGTAGCGCCCCGACCGCGACGATGACCCTTCCTGCGCTGTCGACGCTGTGGCTACGCCACCAGTCGGACCCCCACGTGCCTACCGTGAGCCACGGATGACGGGGACGCGCGCCGGAACCTCCGACGGCTAGAACAGGAGCGAAGAAAGCCGGTTCCTGGCGGCCACCACTCGCGGGTCGCCCGTGCCGATGAGGCCGAACAGCTCGATCAGCCGTTCCCGTACCGGGGTGCGCTGGTCGGACGGCAGCTGGGCGAACAGGTCGAGCAGACGCGCGAAGGCGTCGTCGACATGACCGCCGGCGAGATCGAGGTCTGCCACGTCGAACTGCGCCTGGACGTCGAGCGGTCCCTCGGCGGCCGCCGCGCGTGCCGCCTGCAGGTCGAGTCCCTGCACGCGGTCGAGCAGACGCACCTGGCCGAGACCTGCGATCGCCTCCTCATCGCGCGGATTCTCGGCGAGGGCCTTCTCGTACGCGCGGATCGCGGCGGAGTAGTCTCCTGCCTCGATCGCGGCGAACGCCTCGGCGTGCAGCGGGGGAAGTTCCGGCTCCTCCGGCGTCGACGACGCCTCGGCATCGGCATCGGCATCCGCGTCGACCGAGAGCGACCCGGTGACACCGTTCTGCGCTGCCACCTGCAGCAGCTGGGCGAAGACATCGCGCACCTGCTGCTCCGGCACCGCACCGGTGAACATCGGCACGGGCTGCCCGGCGATCAGCGCCACCACCATCGGGATCGACTGCGCGCGGAAGCTCTGCGCGAGCTGCGGGTTCGCGTCGACATCGACCTTGGCGAGCAGCACCCGGCCGCCGAGCTCACGAGTGACCTTCTCGATGATCGGACTCAGCTGCTTGCACGGTCCGCACCACTCGGCCCACAGATCCACGACGACGGGAACCGTGCGCGAGAGTTCGAGGATCTGCCCGAACGTCTCGTCGGTCGCATCGACGACGACATCGACCGCACCGGGGGCTGGAGCCCCCTCGGGCGGCGTCGCCGGCCGGTTGCGGAGGGTCGACAGGTCCACCGCGCCACGCAGCGCGGTCGGAGAGATTTCACTCACTTGATCACCTTCACGGAAAGGAGGTCCTGGTGGACTGCCAGGAGCCTGATCTGCTCCGTCGATCCCTGGGCGGGGACCGAGAAGAACAGCTGGAACTCATACGTCGTCTCGACGCCCTTCGCAGATTCCGTCGCGCCCGTCAGGGCCTTGGCCTCTGCGTTGTCTCCGAACCGGATCACCACGTCCGACGACGTCGGAGTCACCGTCTCGGTATCGGTCAGAGAGACCGCGACGATCGCACCGCTGTCGAGCGTGGTCATGGAGATCGGCTCGTCGGTCGTGGGCGCCATGTCGAACGCCACCTTGGACGTCTTGGCCGCTCCCTTGTCTGCCAGCCCCTGCACGATGACCTGGCGGCTGTCGGTGAGGGACTTCGCCAACGTCAGCGCGAGGTCGTCGAACTGACCGTAGAACTCGCTCTTCTCCCCCGCGTCCACCACGTCGGCGAAGGCTGGTGCGAGTTCCGCCGGAGGGATGGTGAGGAAGGCGGAGTCAGCGGGGACGAGTGAGGTTCCGAGCCAGGTCGCGGCGACCTCGGGGAACACGGCATCCGCCGCCATCTCGGCCATGTTGCTGATCTTGTAGTTCGACCAGGGATCCGCCTGGGTCATCGTCAGCAGCACGGGCGGCACAGTGTCGTCGCCCTTGCTCTTCGAGAGCAGGAGAACCGTTCGCGGCCAGACGTCGGTCGCTTCCGGAAGCACGACCTCGACGTCGTCGGTCGGGATCGCCGCCGGAGGGGCCTTGTCCGCGATCTTCGCGCGTAGGGCGTATTCGGTGGTGCGCGCGGCGAGGGCCGGGCCTTCGAGACGCGTCCCCGCGAGGTCGACGTCCATTGCGGTATCGGCTTCCACCAAGGTCTCCGAAGCAGTTTGGAGGATGCGCTTGGCCTGTGCCTCCGTCACCGCCGGCGGCTTCTGGTTGTCCGGAGCGATGACGGTCGGGCTCGGGGAAGGCGATGTAGAGGCATCACCGAACTGCGGCCAGGAATCGGCTGAGCAGCCGGCAGCGAGGAGGGCGGTCAACCCGAGTGCGGGAATCGCCAGCAGCCGGCGACGACGCGCGGGGGTCTTGGCCCGCATCGACGTCTTCGAATCGTTCTCCTCGGGGTCCACGATCTCCGCGTCTTCGGTGTCGGTTTCCGGAGCATCCACCGAGGGGGTGCGTTCTGCAGACGTCGGCGTTTCCGCCGAGCCTTCGATCGCCGCGCGCTCCTCCGGAGGAAGCACCGCGATGTCGATCGGTTCGGTCGCCGGGAGCGGGCCGGGGCCCTTTCGGCGCGGCCCGCGTCCACGACGCTGGTGGCGGATACCGAGCACGTACAGGACGAGTCCGATCAGCAGGACGATACCGCCGGCCACCATGAGCGGTCCCGCTAGCGGCGTCGTCGTGTCGAGCGGCCAGGAGACGACGATGTCATCGGGAGCGTCTTCCGTGCCGTCATAGGCCACCAGCATGCTCGTCCCCTCGGGAAGCTGCATGTTGTCCGCGACGAGGCGATTCTCCTTCTGGAAGGAGTCCAGCCACAGGTCGGAGCCCCGCGGATCGCGGCCCGTCGCCGGATCGCCCTCCTCGGCGGTGCCGTCGCCGCCGTCGGTCTCGTCTGAAGCCTCTGCCGCCGACACGTGCTCGACAGCGAAGCCGCCGTCGTCGTCCACCGTGACGTGGTTGTAGTCGGAATCCGCGAGCCAGGCCTCCATGTCGGCTGTCCTGCCATAGCTGCCGAAGATGTCGCCCTGACCGCGCACGATCAGCGTCTGCACGCCAGGATTCGTCCGGAGGACGTCTCCGTCCAGGAGGACGAACGGCGCGGGCTCATCGATCTCGACTTGCGTCTGCTGCGAGTCGGGCCCCACGAAGGTGCGCTGGGCGATCCCCGCGCCGATCAGCACGGCGGCAAGCACGAAGGCCACCACGGCCCATACGAAACGCACGAATAGTCTCCTCACGCATCACCGGCACCTGCCCGCGACGCAACACTCGACATTTCAGACTAGCGAAATCAGCTGAGTGTTGCCCACGTACACGTGCAGTGCCGGCTGAACCGGCACGTCGCGCGCGACGTGGCTCGACGTCTGGATAACCTTGCTGCAGCCGTTTCGAGGAGTCGTCGCATGAAGATCCACAATCCGTTCCGCACCGCCCTCGTGGCGACGCTCGGCGTGGGGCTGGGGATCCTCCTGATCAACAGCGTGCAGACTCTCTCCAGCGTCCTGCTCTACGTCGGCACGGCGCTGTTCCTGAGTCTGGGCCTCGATCCGCTCGTGTCCTTCCTGGAACGTCGCAGGCTCCCGCGGTGGCTCGCCGTGCTGGTGACGATCCTCGCGGTCCTCGCGATCTTCAGCGGGATCGTGCTGATCATCCTCCCCGTGCTCGTGGATCAGATCTCGCAGCTCATCGCCCAGATCTCGGCCATCGTGTCACGAGGCAACCTGATCCCCGATCTCAAGGAGTGGATGCAGGACACCTTCCCGAACCTGCTCGTCGATGATGTCTTCACCTATGTCACGGACTGGTTGACGACGAACCTCGCCGAGATCGGCGGGTCCATCGGCCAGGGCGTCCTCGTCGCCAGCGGCGCCGTGCTCAGCGGACTGTTCGGTGCGTTCATCGTCCTCATCCTGACGATCTACCTGACCGCCTCGACGCCGTCGCTCAAGCGCGCTGTCTACCAGCTCGCCCCGTCGTCGAAGCGCGACCGCTTCATCGACCTGTCGGAGCAGATCACCGATTCCGTGGGGTATTACGTCATGGGGCAGGTGACTCAGGGCGTGATCAACGGCGTCCTCAGCGCCATCTACCTCTCGATCATCGATGCGCCGTTCCCTGCGGTCCTCGCGATCATCGCCTTCTTCTTCTCACTGATCCCGCTCGTCGGGACCTTGACCGGTTCCACGATCATCGTCCTCGTGTGTCTCATCCCCGGGCTCGGGTCCCCCGGGATCGCGATCGCCGCGGCCATCTACTACCTCGTCTATATGCAGATCGAGGCGTACGTGATCTCGCCGCGCATCATGAGCCGCGCGGTCGCCGTACCCGGAGCAGTGGTCGTCGTTGCGGCTCTCGCCGGCGGCAGCCTGCTCGGACTGTTGGGTGCGCTCATCGCGATCCCCGTTGCGGCGAGCATCCTGATCATCTATCGACAGGTGCTCATCCCGCGGATGAACGAGCTCTGAGGCGCGGAGCCTCGGAGCTCGATCAGTCCGTCGGCGGCCAGTGCGTAGCCAGGGGCAGAGCCGACGGGTTCACCGCCGCCACGATCTCCGTGAGCACGCGGCGCGTCTGCGTCTCGCCGACCCACAGATGCTTCCCGCCCTCGACAGCGATCAGCTGCGCGTGGGGAATGGAGGCGAAGCGTTCGCGAGCCTCATCCGGGCGCAGGTAGTCGTCAAGCTCCGGTACCAGCACGACGACCGGGACATCGCTGTCAGCCCAGGCGGCGACCTCGGCGTCCGTCGCGCGATGCAACGGCGGGGACAGCAGAATGGTCCCCGCGATGTCGTGGTCGCGACCGTACTTGAGCGCCAGTTCGGTGCCGAAGGACCAGCCGAGGAGCCAGGGGCTCGGGAGCGCCCGGTCCCGGACGAAGTCCATGGCCGCCGCCACATCGAACTGCTCCGCCGCGCCGCCGTCGAACGCGCCGTCGCTCGTGCCGCGAGGCGACGTGGTCCCCCGCGTGTTGAACCTCAGGACCGCCAGGTCAGCGAGCGCAGGAAGCCTCGCTGCCGCCTTGCGGATGATGTGCGAGTCCATGAAACCACCCGCGGTGGGCAGCGGGTGCAAAGTCACGAGCGTCGCCACCGGCGACCCATGCTCCGGCATGGAGAGTTCGCCCACCAGCGTGAGACCGTCTGCAGTCGTCAGCTCGATATCCTCACGCTGAGCGGGAAGCTCCAGCGGCCCTCGAATCTCCATGCTCACGCCATCCTCCAACAGTGTGTGTGCCAATGCCGACGCGCGGCGAGATCTGCAGCATCGCCTAAGACACCGTCAGCTCGCCAGACGACCAGGTGTGCAGTTCCCGCGACGATCGGCTGCGCACAACCGGGGCAGACGTATTCTTTCTGCGCCTGAGCGGACGACACCGGCTGCACGGTCCACTCGCTGCCACGACGGGTCTCCGAGCGCTTCCAGCCGGCGAGCATCCGATCGAACGAGTCGTCGGCTTCAGGGCGCGCAGGAGGGCGTCGGCGTGAGCGAGGCATCGCTCCTGCTCACCACCAGTGGTTGTTCGTCCAGAAGCTGTATGCTCCGGCCCAGCTGCCATACCGCCCCGTGGCGTAGCCGGTGGCCCACCTCAGGTTGTCCACCGGGTCGTACCCGTTACCGGGAACCTTGCTGCAGGGAAGAGCCTGAACCAGGCCGCACGCACCCGAGGACGAGTTCGTGGCGTTCGGGTTCCAGCCGCTCTCGCGCGACACGATGTAGTCGACGTACTGCCAATCGCTCTGAGCGATGCCGGCAGCGGCCATCCAGTCCGCAGGTGCACCGCCTCCCGAATAGGGAGGCAGGGTGCCGCCGGAAGATCCACCCTGCGACCCCGTTGCGGCCGGCGCCGCCGGCTTGGGCTTCGGCTTGGGCTTCGGCTTCACGTACACCTCGAACGTCCCGCGTTCGACCGGCGTGATGGTTGCACCACTGACCGTGACCGTGAGGTTCTGTGTGTCGGCGAGAGCGAGCGAGTAGGCCGAGTCGGGAGTGTCGGACTTCACGGGCTCCGCCAGTGCGACGCCGGTCGGTGCCACGAGCGCTCCCGCGAATCCGACGACGGCGAGGGCGCTGAACACGCTGACGACACCACGACGGCGAGACCATCGGCGAGTGCCCGTGCGCGCGGATCTGACCGTCGCTGCGGGCACCAGCGAAAGGTCGCGTCGTTCGGGGTTCATGTCGTTTCGGGAGTTCACGATGAAGGACAGTCTACGCAAAGGCGCCTGAGTCGACCATCAGGAACTCAGCGAACGGCGAGAATGACGTCGATCGTGGCATCGAGGAGCGCGTCGACCTGCTCCTCGCGGTAGCCCCCCCGCTGCATGCGAAACGCGGCGGAACGCAGCTGCTCGGCGGAGAGCGGATCTCCGTCGCGGAGATAGCGGACGATCCTGGTCGAGACGTGGTCGACCTCGTCGATGCGGTAGCCGAACGTGAGAACCCCGGTGCGCGCGAAGCGTCGGCGACGAGGCCGGGCCAGATGGTCCAGGATGGTCTGCGCGTCTGCTCTCGCCTGCTCGACCCACACCTCGGCACCCTGCGCTCGCACCACGCGCTCCCGCTCACGCGCGGCGAAGGCGTCTTCCACGCGACCGAGGGCCGCGTCGACATCAGCCACGACGTAACCGCCTTTGACGAGCGGAAAGGATGCCGCGCGTACGTCGTCGGCGCCCAATTCGTCGGCACCGGTCTCGAACGCTCGTCGAGCAGATACGAGGAAGGTGTCGACAGCAGCGCGGTGGTAGCCCCGCTCACGACCGGATGTCAGAGCGAACGCCGGCGGAGCGTCCGCCGTCCGTTCGGCGATCTGGTCTTCGTTCATCACAGCACCACCCAGGGAGAGAGGAGGAAGTAGAGGCAGAGCGCCGGAATCGTCGAGGGCAGGATGCTGTCGAGTCGATCGAGAAGACCGCCGTGTCCGGGAAGCCACGAGCTCATGTCTTTGATACCGAGATCACGCTTGAGCATGGACTCGCCGAGGTCGCCCAGCGTCGCAGACAGCAGGATCGACGCGCCGAAGATCAGACCCGCCCACCAGGGCAGCTCGAGAAGGAAGATGGCCAGCAGTACGCCGGCGACCAGGGAGGCGACGACGGCGCCGCCGAACCCCTCCCATGTCTTCTTGGGGCTGATCTTCGGGGCCATCGGGTGGCGTCCGAAAGCGAGACCAGCCGCATACGCGCCCGTGTCGGCGGCGACCGCGATGGCTATGAAGCTGAGCACCCACCACTGGCCGCCCTCCTGCTCGAGGAGGATGAGGGCGACGCCGGCGAGGAATGGCACGTAGACCTGGACGAAACCGCTGATGACCGCATCCGCGAGGACGTCGCCGTAGGTGCGGCCGTCTTTCGCCACCATTTGCGCGATGAGTCGCCACACGATGACGAAGGCGACGGCCACGAAGAGCATGACCCAAGACAGCCACGGCTCCGCGAAGTAGGCCGAGAGCACCAGGAAAGCGCCCGCAACCAGCTGCGGTATGACATCGACACGTCGGCCGGAGGCCCGCAGAGCCCGAGAGAGCTCGTACACCCCCAGCAGTGCCGCAGCGAGAGCGAACGGCACGAACAGTGCCTTGATGAAGAGCAGGGATCCGAGCAGCGCCGCACCGAAAGCGAGACCGATCAGAATCGCGAGAACCAGGTCTCGCCCCGTGCGCTGCTTGATCCGCTCGTTCGCCTGGTCGATCTGATCGCGCGCATGAGAGACGTGGCTCTCGAGCTCGTCCCGCGCTGCCCGCCACTGCTCGCGGATCGCGTTGTGGTCGGCTGTGTCGAGCGGCCTGACCACGGCAGGGTTCCCTCCGACAGGGGACGCCGGCAGCGGTGGACGAGGCGGAATGGCTTCCGCGTCGAACGTCGGGAAGGCCGTGTCCGCGAGCGGGACGCCGTCGGGCGGCGCACCGTCACGCGCCTCTCGACGCGTCGGCGGAATGCCCTCCTCAGCGTCTCGCGTTTCGTCAGACATGCCGACTACACCTCGAGGAGTTCGGCCTCTTTGCGCTTCAGCGCGTCGTCGATGAGGTCGACGTGCTGACGCGTCAGGCCGTCCAGCTCCTTCTCGCCGCGAGCGATCTCGTCCTCGCCGAGCTCGCTCTTGAGCGCGTCGAGCTCGTCCTTCGCCTTGCGGCGGATGCCACGGACATGGACCTTCGCGTCCTCGGCCTTGGTCTTGACGAGCTTGACGTACTCCTTGCGACGCTCCGCCGTGAGCTCGGGCATCGTCACGCGGACGAGGTTGCCGTCGTTCGTGGGGTTGACTCCGAGGTTCGGCATGTCGCGGATCGCCTGCTCGATCGCCTTCAGCGCCGACTTGTCGTACGGCGTGATGATGAGCGTTCGGGCTTCCTGGTTCGCCAGCGATGCGAGCTGGGCGATCGGGGTCGGCGTGCCGTAGTAGTCCACGAGGACCTTCTGGAACATCTGCGGGTTCGCACGACCCGTGCGCACCGTGGAGAAGTCCTCCTTGGCAGCTTCGACCGCCCGGTTCATACGAGTGGTGGTTTCAGCGAGGACGTCCGCGATCACGGTGGCTCCTATCGTCGGGGTGTTCTGCAAATTCTATCGGGCGAAGTCGTCTCCGCCGTGTCACACGCTCAGGCGGTGACGAGGGTTCCGATCGGCTCGCCGAGCAACGCGCGGGTCACGTTGCCTGCGGGCTCCATGCCGAACACGCGCATGTCCATGCTGTTGTCCATACACAGGCTGAAGGCGGTCGAGTCGACGACCTTGAGGCCACGCTGCAGCGCATCACGATACGTGACGCGCTCGATGCGCTCCGCGTCGGCGTGCTTATTCGGGTCGGCGGTGTAGATCGCGTCGACGCCGTTCTTGGCGACGAGGACCTCGTCCGCGCCGATCTCGAGCGCACGCTGCGCGGCGACCGTGTCCGTGGAGAAGTACGGGAGGCCTGCGCCGGCGCCGAAGATGACCACGCGGCCCTTCTCGAGATGACGCTCGGCGCGACGCGGGATGTACGGCTCGGCGACCTGTGTCATCGAGATGGCCGACTGCACGCGGGTGGCGGCTCCGGCCTGCTCGAGGAAGTCCTGGAGGGCGAGGGCGTTCATGACCGTGCCCAGCATGCCCATGTAGTCCGCGCGACCTCTGTCCATGCCGCGCTGGCTGAGCTCCGCGCCACGGAAGAAGTTGCCTCCGCCGACGACGATCGCGACCTCGACCCGATCGACGGCCGCGGCGATGTCGCGGGCGATCTGCGAGACCACATCGGGGCTGACACCCAGCTGCCCCGCTCCGAAGGCCTCTCCGGAGAGCTTGAGAAGGACGCGTCGGCGTCCGGTGCGTTCAGTCATAGGTGGGTGTCCTCTCGTCCCGATTCAAGATAGTGCCTCGTGGGCATGAAGAAGGGGTTCGGATCTTGGCGATCCGAACCCCTTCGACCTTGCTACGCGCCGACCTTGAAGCGCGCGAAGTCCGTCACGGTGATACCGGCGTCCTTCGCCACCTGGGCGACAGAGAGCTTGTTGTCCTTGGCGTAGTCCTGCTCGAGCAGGGCGACCTGCTTGATGAACGCAGAGACACGGCCCTCGACGATCTTCGGGAGAGCCGCTTCCGGCTTGCCCTCGTTACGAGAGATCTCGGTGACGATCTCACGCTCCTTCTCGACCGCGTCCGCCGGCACGTCCTCGCGGGACAGGTACGACGGGTTCGCGAAGGAGATGTGCTGCGCGATGCTGCGCGCGGTCTCGGCGTCATCGCCCGAGTAGGCGACGACGACACCGATCTGCGGCGGCAGATCCTTGCTCGTGCGGTGCAGGTAGACCTCGACCTTGTCGCCCGAGATCGTGCGCACGCGGCGCAGTTCGACCTTCTCGCCGATGATCGCGGCCTCTTCGGAGATGACCTGCTCGACGCTCTTGTCACCGGCGGATGCGGCGAGGGCGGCGTCGACCGAATCGGCCTTGACCGCTGCTGCGGCGTCGGCGACCTTGTCGGCCAGCGCGATGAAGCGCTCGTTCTTCGCGACGAAGTCGGTCTCGCATGCGAGCTCGATGAGCGTCACGGCGCCATCCTGCTCGCGAGCGACGATCAGTCCCTCGCTGGTCGAACGGTCAGCGCGCTTCGCGTTGCCCTTCGCACCCTTGAGACGCAGGATCTCGGTGGCCTTCGCGACGTCTCCGTCAGCCTCCTCGAGCGCCTTCTTGGTGTCGACCATTCCCGTGCCGAGCTGCTCACGCAGCGCCTTGAGGTCAGCGATGGTGAAGTTGGCCATGTGTGGTGGCTCCTTGCTTCGTTAGGTGTGTGTGAACGAGGGGATTACTTGGCGTCGGCAGCCTCGGCGGCGGCGACCTCAGCGGTCTCCTCACCGGAAGCGGCGGCGATCGCCTCGTCGTGTGCCTCAGCACCGGCCTCGTCGGCAGCGGTCTCGTCAGCAGCAGGCGTCTCGACGACGGCGGCCTCGTCTTCCGAGGTCACGACCTCGGCGGCGTCAGCGGACTCCTGGACCTCCGGGGCGGGGGTCTCGAGGAGCTCCTTCTCCCAGTCGGCGAGCGGCTCGGCGTCACCCGTCTCCGGGTTGTGCTTCTGCTGCAGGCCCTCGGCCGCGGCGTCGGCGATGATGCGGGTCAGCAGCGAGACGGAGCGGATCGCGTCGTCGTTGCCGGGGATCGGGTACTGGAAGTCGTCCGGGTCGGCGTTGGTGTCGAGGATACCGATCACGGGGATGCCGAGCTTCTTGGCCTCATCGATAGCGAGGTGCTCGCGCTTGGCGTCGACGACCCAGATGGCCGACGGCGTCTTGGTGAGGTTGCGGATACCGCCGAGCGACTTGTGCAGCTTGTCGAGCTCGCGCTTCTTGAGAAGCAGTTCCTTCTTCGTGAAGCCGCTGTTCGCCGGGGTCTCGTAGTCGAGCTCCTCGAGCTCCTTCATGCGTGCGAGACGCTTGGAGATCGTCTGGAAGTTGGTGAGGAGTCCACCGAGCCACCGCTGGTTCACGAAAGGCTGGCCGACGCGCGTCGCCTGCTCGGCGAGGATCTCCTGCGCCTGCTTCTTGGTGCCGACGAAGAGGATCGTGCCACCGTGAGCGACGGTCTCCTTGACGAAGTCGTAGGCCTTGTCGATGTAGCCGAGCGACTGCTGGAGGTCGATGATGTGGATGCCGCTGCGCTCGGTGAGGATGAAGCGCTTGACCTTCGGGTTCCACCGACGGGTCTGGTGTCCGAAGTGCACGCCGCTGTCGAGCAGCTGGCGGATGGTGACCACAGCCATGGTCGTCTCCTGGTTCTGGCGCGTTTCTGCGCCGTTGAGGTTGCAAGCCGATCGGATGATCGGACTTCCTGGTGCCCGGCCCACGCCCGCCTGTTCGAGGAACAGGACCTGTGGGAGTGGATGCCGCGATCTGAATCGCTTTGGGCACGCGTAGTCACCCCGATATCGAGGTGCTCCCCCAGCATACAGGAAGCAGCGACGTCACTCACCCTGCACCGGCAGCTCCCCACCGAAGTCGTCCACGCGGTCCGCTGACGGCGCCGAGACGGCCGTCCGACCGCTCGGAAGAGACGTCACACTCCCCTCATGCGCATTCTGCTCCGAGCGGTTTCCGGCTCGGCCATCGCCGTGCTCGTCGTGCTCGCCCTGTACGGTCCCGACGCCTCGGCCGCCTCGGGTGACACCGCGGACATACCGCGCTGGCGATGGCCGCTCGCCGGCTCGCGAGAGGTCGTCGAGCCGTTCCGGGCGCCCGCGCACGAGTACGGTGCCGGTCATCGCGGAGTAGATCTCGGCGCTTCGATCCACGCGGCGGTCACAGCCCCCGCGGACGGCACTGTGGCGTTCCGCGGGACCGTCGTGGACCGCCCGCTCCTGACGATCGAGCACGCAGACGGCCTCGTCAGCACCTTCGAGCCGCTCCGAACGACGCTCGACCCGGGCGACGCGGTGTCGGTCGGGCAGGAGATCGGACTCGTCGACGCGGGCGGTCACACCGCGGCGGGCGCGCTGCACCTCGGCGTACGAAGAGACGGCGTCTACATAAATCCGATGCTTCTCTTCGGCGATCTCCCGCGGGCAGTCCTGCTCCCCTGCTGCGAGCCTCTGTGATCCCAGGGCCCGCCCGACCGCGGTGCCAGCGGCTCGAGCACGCCGCCCTCCGACATCACGCCCGGGGATGCGCCAGTCGATAGGTCGCGGTCAGGCGTTCGGCCGAGACGTGCGTGTATATCTGGGTCGTGCCGAGGCTGGCATGACCCAGTATCTCCTGGACGGCCCGCAGGTCTGCACCGCCGTCGAGAAGGTGGGTGGCAGCCGTGTGTCGAAGGGCGTGCGGGCCGATGGTCTCGGTGCCGACCACCGGTGCCAGCACGCGGGCGACAAGCTCGTAGACCGCTCGTGGGCCGATCCGGGCGCCGCGACTCCCCAGCATCACAGCGGATGAGAAGGCGCGCGCCCTCGCCACCAGGACCGGTCGGCCGCGACGGAGATAAGCCTCCAGCGCATCCCTCGCCGGAGCACCGTAGGGGACGACCCGTTCCTTGGCCCCCTTCCCGAGCACGCGGGCCGTGCCTCGGTCGAGGTCGAGGTCGTCGATATCCAGCCCGCACAGTTCTGCGACACGGATGCCGGAGCCATAGAGCAGCTCGAGTATCGCGTGGTCGCGCAAGGCGATCGGATCTCCCGTCCCGGCCGCGTCGCGATGAGCATCGAGCAAGCCCGACATCGCCTCGCGGGACGCCACTGTGGGCAGTGTGCGTCCCTTCTTCGGTGCGATCAGCCGCAGGCTCGGGTCGTGGGACACGAGCTCGTGCTCGTGCGCCCAGCCGAAGAAGGACCGAGCGGCCGCAGCCCGCCGCGCGAGTGTGGATCTCGCATCGCCCCGCTGGGTGGCATGCCAGAGCCAGTCTCTGAGCACCTCGAGATCGACTTCTTCGAGCGTGATGCCACCTGCCGACGCCTGGAGGTCTCGAAGGTCCGACCTGTATGCCTTCGCGGTCGCGGGCGAGAGTCGACGCACCCGCTCCAGGTGGCCGACGAACGCCTCGGTGGCAACCGTGAGATCCATGGCTTCAGCTTGCCGCTGTACGTCGCGTCCCCTCTTCAGCCTCGCCGAGGTCTCTACGGATACCTCTCACCCGGTCCGTGATGTGTGCGCCCGGTGCCACCCCCTTTCGTCGAGCGCGACATCCCCTTCCAGGTGCAGCAACCCGAGGCATGAGCGCACTCGATCCGGCGACAAGCCCGACCTTCGGGCGATCTCCTCGACGGAGAGCCTCGACCTCGTGCTCAGGGCATCGAGGACTCGGGTGCGATTCGGATCGTGCTCTTCGCGCTCGGCCGGCGGTTGTTCGATCGGCCCCCACAGCTCTCGCACCTCTCGTGCCGAGGTGACGCACTGCGCGTCGTACTCCCGGAGCAGCCGGTGGCACCCTGCGGAAGATGCCGACGTCACCGGTCCGGGAACCGCACCGAGCGGACGCCCCAGCGTCGCTGCGTGACCCGCGGTGTTCAACGAGCCGCTGCGCCAACCCGCTTCGACCACCACGGTCGCCTGTCCGAGCGCGGCAATCAGTCGGTTCCGAGCCAGGAAGCGCCACTTGGTCGGAGCCGTTCCGCACGGCGGTTCGCTCACCACAGCCCCTTCGACCGCGATCTGCTGCAGGAGCCTCTGATGACCGATCGGGTAGGCGCGGTCGACTCCGCCGGCGAGGAAGGCCACGGTCGCTCCGCCTGCACCGAGGGCAGCGCGATGTACAGCGCCATCGATTCCGTATGCGCCGCCGGAGACGATCACCGCTCCCCCCGCGGCGAGATCCCCGCTGAGTTCCGCGGCGACGTGCTCGCCATAGCTGCTGGCGGCCCGCGCCCCGACCATCGACACCCGTGGGTTCCGCACGAGAAGATCGACGTGCCCGCGCACCCACAGTGCACTTGGCGCATGAGGCCCGAGATCATCGAGGCTCACTGGCCAATGCGCGTCGCCGGGGATGACCAGCCGCGCTCCGACCTCGAACGCGCTGCGGAGGGCCTGCCGCACAGCGCGGGGATCGGCGCGAGGGCGCCATCGTGCTCTGGCCTCTGTCAGCGCCCGAGAAGCCTGTCCGCTCGCGGCGCCTGCGGGCATCAACGACAGGGCATCTCCCAGCGCCGCCGAAAGTGCTTCAGCCGCGCCCAAGGTCCCGATCAGCGCCCCTGCGACGGCGTCACCGGGCTCGGCGATCACGCTCCATGCCGCGCGTGCCACGCACTCCGCGAGGGCATCACCCGGGTGGATCCGACGGACCGCTGCGATGGTCTCGGAGTCGTCGAGCAGTTCGTCCATCATCATCACAGCCCTCTCCTCAGATGCAGGGCACGGCCTATCTCCTCAGGCCCGGGTCGGTCGATGCCTGCCAGGTCGGCCATGGTCCACGCGACCCTGAGCACGCGGTCATAGCCCCGCAACGTCAGCGATCCGCGTTCCAGCGCACGATCGAGTGGCGACCTGGTCGCCGCAGAGAGCCGAAGGGCCCCCTGGCGAAGCCAGGTGCCGGGGACGTCGGCGTTGCGCCGCCACGGCGTGCTCTTCCACCGCTGCACCGCACGCTCGCTCGCCGCGAGGACGCGCGCCCGTGCCTGGACAGTCGTCGTTCTTGCCCTCCGCTCGTCCGTCGCGCACGACGCGGCCACCCGGGCCACGTGCAGATCGATGTCTATCCGGTCGCGGAGCGGTCCCGACAGTCGGGTCGAGTACCGTCGGATTGCCATGGGTGGACACACGCACTCGGCACCCCTCACACCATGATTCCCGCACGGACACGGATTCATGGCGAGCAGCAGTTGGAACTTCGCAGGAAAACGGGCGGTGAACCCCGCTCGATGCACCTCGATGACTCCCGATTCGAGCGGCTGGCGCAGCGCGTCGAGAGCAACACGAGAGAATTCCGCGGCCTCGTCGAGGAACAGCACGCCGCAATGCGCCCGCGCGATGGCCCCTGGCCGAGCTGCGCGCGACCCTCCACCGACCAACGCCGCAACGGACGCGCTGTGGTGCGGGGCCTCCAGTGGCGGAGTCCGACCGAGCGTCGCGACGCGATCCCCGTTGAGCGAGAGTATCGATGCGACCTCGAGTGCCTCCTGGTCGCCGAGTGGCGGCATGATTCCGGGAAGTCGTCGAGCGAGCATCGTCTTGCCTGCGCCCGGAGGCCCGCTCAGGAGCAGATGATGTCCCCCTGCAGCGGCGACGATGAGCGCCTCGATGGCCTCTTCCTGACCGACGACGTCGGACAGGTCCAGATCGGAAGGCTCGTCGACCGCCGCCGACGCCGTGTCGACGGCCTCGACCTCGGGCGCTTCGACATCGGCACCATGCCACACCGCGACCTCGGCGAGGGAAGCGGCAGCACGCACATGGATTCCGGGGACCAGTCTCGCCTCCGCTTCATTGGCATGAGGAACGATCACCCTCTCGAACCCGGCGCGTGCGGCAGCGAACACGGCGGGGAGCACACCCGGTACAGGTCGGATCCGACCGTCGAGCCCGAGTTCGCCGACGTGAACCGTGGCGGCGATCGCGCGCGGTTCGATCGATCCGCCGGCGGCCAGAGCGGCCACGGCGATCCCGAGGTCGAACCCCGCTCCGTGTTTGGGAAGGCTGGCCGGAGAGAGGTTCACTGTGAGCCGCCGTCGAGGCAGATCGAGCCCGGCGTTCTTGCACGCGTTGTGGACCCTTTGTACGGCCTCCGCCAGCGACTTGTCGGGCAGCCCGATGATCCGGAACTCGGGTGTCTGGTTCGACAGGTCGGCTTCGACTTCGACGAGATGACCGTCGACTCCGCTCAGGGCGACGGCCCACGTCCGCGCTGTGGTCATGCGATGTCCACGAGATGCTCGAGCGATCCTACGAACGGGTCCGCACCGATGATCCCGATGACTTCGAGCCTCACCGCGCGCCCACGAGCCGCGTCGGGATGCGCGGCGACCCAGGCTTGCGCAAGCTGCCAGAGCCGACGGCGCTTTCGTCGATCGACGGCCTCGAACGGGTGCCCGAACGCTGCCGTGCGTCTCGTCTTCACCTCGATCATCGCCAGCTGATCGCCCACCGCGGCGACAATGTCGATCTCCCCTTGCGAACATCGCCAGTTCCTGTCGAGCACGGTGTATCCGCTGCCCATCAAGTGCTGCGCCGCGCGCTCTTCTCCCGCTCTGCCGAGGTCATCTTTCGCTGCCATACCCTCAGCATCACGTTCAGCCCGATCGACTGTTCGCGGCGGGCACACCCTCACGCTGAGGTGGGGATTACGCGAGGATTCGAGGTCGTGTGCAGGAACAGAGCCGCGGCCCCCGCGGGGCCGCCGGTATCACTCCCCGTCGAGCGACAGCTCCTGCGGGAGTTCGAACTCTCGACGCTGAAGCTCCTCGACGTTCACGTCCTTGAACGTGAGAACGCGCACGGCCTTGACGAAGCGATCGGCCCGGTAGATGTCCCACACCCACACATCGCTCATCGAGATCTCGAAGTAGAAATCGTGCTCGGTGTCGCGGCGGACGACGTTGACCTCGTTCGCGAGGTAGAAGCGGCGTTCGGTCTCGACGACGTACTGGAACTGCGACACCACATCCCGGTACTCCCGGAACAGTGCCAGTTCGAGCTCGCGGTCGTAGTCGTCGAAGGCTTCCTCATCCATGATGACTCCATCCTAGAGTCGCGGCGCACGAGGCGCGGCATCGCTGGCCGGTGCAGGTCTGTATCAGAACAGGGTGGGGGCGTCGGTGATGGCCCACGATGCACGGTGGAAAGGAGAAAGCCCGTTGCTCCGGATGGCATCGCGGTGTTCGGGGCTCGCGTAGCCCTTGTTGCGGTTCCACTGATATGCAGGATGGCTGTCGTGGAGTTCGGCCATGTACGCGTCACGGGCGACCTTCGCGATCACGGAGGCTGCAGACACGGAGGCGCAGTCGCGGTCGGCCTTGATGACGGGTCTCACGCGCAACGGCGACGAATGCACTCGTGAGACATAGTCGTGGTTGCCGTCGAGCAGAATGAGCGCCTCGTCCATCACAGCCCCCTGGGCGGCGATCGCCGTCACAGCGCGCGATGCGGCGAGTCCGAGGGCACGCATGATGCCGACCTGGTCGACTTCCTCGGCACTCGCCCAGCCGACGGCGGAGGCCTGCACCCACGCCGCGGCGCGTGCCGCGACGTCGGGACGACGCTTCTCCGTCACGAGCTTGGAGTCACGCAGACCTTCCGGCACTCGTCGTCGCGCGCCTGCAGCATCCATCATCGCCGCGCCGACGGCGACGGGGCCGGCAAGTGCTCCTCGGCCCACCTCATCGAGCGCGATGATCACGTCGCACTCCCCCAGGAGCTTGCGTTCCAGAGTCAGCTTGGGGGTGATCACGGTCATTCGGCGTCCGGAACTCCGTTGAACGTGTCGTGATGCCCATCGATGGGACCCAATCGATCGAGCGGCCACGTCGTCAGGAAGGCCTTTCCGACGATGTTCTCCATGGGGACGAATCCGCCGCTGGGGAGGTCCTGATGTGCGCGCGCGTCACGCGAACGATCGCGGTTGTCGCCCAGCAGCCAGACCGAGTCCTCGGGAACGACGACGTCGAACGGCTCGTTCGAGGCAGCGGTGTCGCCCTCGGGGAGATTCAGGTAGCTGAGCTCGTCGATCGGGGCCCCGTTGATAGTGATCTGGCCGAGGGCGTTGCAGCACACGACATGATCGCCGGGCAATCCGATCACGCGCTTCACGAGGTGATCCTGCGCGTCCGTCGCGGAGATACCCACGAAGTTCAGCACCCAATCGACCGCCTGCACGAGCGGGGGTTGGGCGGGGGTCTGCGGCTGCGGGTCGAGCCAGCCGCCCGGATCTTTGAAGACGACCACGTCGCCGCGCTCATAGTCGGTCCACCGAGGGGTGAGCTCATCGACGAGGATCCGATCCTTCACCAGAAGCGTTCGCTCCATCGACGCCGACGGGATGTAGAAAGACCTCACGACGAAGCTCTTGACAACGAAGGACACGAGGGCGGCGATCACGATGATCACCAGCACGTCACGAAGGAAGACCAGGAAACCGCGTCGTCTGGAAGTGCGCGCGGCCGGCGAATCAGTCATCAGGTTCCTTCTCGAGTCATACACCGCTCTGGCGCGACCAGATATAGGTTCGCACACCGGGGACAGAACACAGCACCCCAGGACATCGTGTCCTGGGGTGCTGTGGAGAACCTGCGACTCAGCGGTCGCGCTTCTCCTTGATCTTCGCCTTCTTGCCACGGAGCTGGCGGAGGTAGTAGAGCTTGGCGCGACGCACGTCACCGCGGGTGACGACCTCGATGTGGTCGATCACCGGGGAGTGCACCGGGAAGGTACGCTCGACGCCCACCTGGAAGCTGATCTTGCGGACCGTGAAGGTCTCGCGCACGCTGTCGCCCTGACGGCCGATGACGACACCCTGGAAGACCTGGATACGAGAGCGGGTGCCCTCGGTGATGTTGACGTGAACCTTGACGGTGTCACCGGGGAAGAAGTCCGGGATGTCCGAACGAAGGGAAGCCGCGTCGACGGCGTCGAGGATCTGCATGATCATCTCTCTCTGCACCCGCCACAGGTCGCATGCATGTTTTCAAAGGAACAAGAAGGGAGTGCGCTGTACGGAACGGTGAACGTCCGCGGGCTCCCCTGTGGCAGAGCCGGTCACAGCACAAACACCCATTCTGCCATGGATGCCGTGACCGGCCAAAACGATGACCTCAGTCGCGACCGTCGGTCTCCCGCACCACGATGATCTCGTGTGCTCGTGTCGGAGGGGCCGGTTCGTCGACGGTCGGGATCGTGGACCAGGTGATGGTCTCGCGCAGTCGGGTCCCGCTCCCCTTCGCCTCGTTCCACAGCTGCCACAGCTGCAACCAGATCAGGGCGATGCCGGCGACGATCGCGCCGGTCAGCAACCACGGGAAAGCCCCGTCGATGAAGAAGCCGACGGCGATGGTGAGCCCGTTCCAGATCGTGAAACCGACGACGTCCCACCACGACACGGCCCGCTCGATGCGAACGGACGGGCGCGAGCGCGTCAGGAGCGTGAGCAGGAGCTGCCCGACGAAGACGGACGGCATCGCGATGAGCAGCACCCAGAGGATGGACCAGCCGCCCTGGAAGACCCCCCAGCCGATCAGCAGCCAGAGCGGCAGGAGGAACGCCGCCGGGAGGAGCCAGCGGAAGAAGGCCTGTCGCAACCACATGCTCAGATCGTACGACGACGCCCGCACCGGTGGCCCGGTGTTCGCTGAGAGCGGTCGGGGAACCGGCCGCGCCGGATCAGGGAGAATGGAGACGACGAGAGGAAACCCGATGATCGAACTGCGCACCCCTGCCGAGATCGACGAGATGCGCGCCGCAGGACGTTTCGTGGCCGAGACGCTGGCCACCCTGCGCGAAGAGACGAAGATCGGGACGAATCTCCTCTCGATCGATCGCCGCGCTCATGACATGATCCGCAAGGCCGGGGCAGAGTCCTGCTACATCGACTATCACCCCTCGTTCGGAGCGAGTCCGTTCGGCAAGGTGATCTGCACCTCCGTCAACGACGCCGTGCTGCACGGTCTCCCCCATGACTACACACTGCGTGACGGCGACCTCGTGACCCTCGACTTCGCGGTATCGGTCGACGGCTGGGTCGCCGACTCGGCGGTGTCGTTCGTGGTCGGCACGGCTCGTGAAGAAGATCTTCGACTCATCGACACCACCGAACGCGCCTTGACCGCCGCGATCGACTCCGCGACGGTCGGAAACCGCATCGGCGACATCTCTGCGGCTGTCGCCGCCGTCGCGCACGGCGAGGGCTACTCGATCAACACCGACTTCGGCGGGCACGGGGTGGGACGCACGATGCACGGCGACCCTCACGTCCCGAACGACGGGCGCGCCGGCCGAGGCTTTCCCCTGAGAGCCGGCCTGGTCCTCGCACTCGAGCCCTGGCTTCTCGCGACGACCGATGAGCTGGTCACCGATCCGGACGGATGGACTCTGCGCAGCGCGGACGGTTCCCGTGGCGCCCACTCGGAGCACACCATCGCGATCACCGAAGACGGGCCCATCATCCTCACCGACCGGTCGTTCCTCGGCGTGGACTGACCAGCACCAGGAGCCGAAACGCGAGGGCGTATGCCATCCTGAGTCCATGATTCCGCAGGACCGCCACGTGCCGGAGCGTCTCCTCCTCGCTCGGCATGGGCAGACCGTGTGGAACATCGAACACCGCTTGCAGGGCCAGCTCGACTCTCCCCTCACCGACGAAGGCATCGCCCAAGCCCATGCGATCGCCGACCGCCTCGGTGACGCCGGCGTGCTCACGGTGTGCTCCAGCCCACTCGGCAGAGCTATGCAGACCGCCATGGTCATCGCCGACCGGCTCGGAGCCGAGGTGATCGAGGTGCCGGAACTCGCCGATCTCGATCACGGCACGCTGGCGGGCATGACCTGGGACGAGATCGACGCGGCGTATCCGACGGCCAGAGAGGAGCGCGCCGCCAATCGCTACGGGTGGGCATTCCCCGGTGGTGAGAGTTATGCGCAGGCCAGGTCGCGAGCGCGAAAGGCCCTCAGCAGCTGCGGATGGGCTTCCGAGGGGACGCCGCTGCTCGTGAGCCACGAGATGATCGGCCGGATGCTGCGTGCGGAGCTACGAGGACTCGATGCGTCCAACGCCCTCGGTCTGAGACACCCGCACGGCGTGGTCTTCGAGATCGATGGCCGGTCAGAGCGCATGCTCTGACATCGCGGTCCGGCGTCGATCTCGCTCAGGGCTGCGAGGTCTCGTCGTCCTTGAGGAGATCAGGGCGGCGCTTCCTGGTGCGCGCGAACTGCTGCTCGCGGCGCCAGGCGGCGATCGCCCCGTGGTTGCCGCTCAGCAGGATGTCCGGCACCGACCGCTCGCGCCACGAAGCGGGCTTCGTGTACGACGGGTACTCCAGGAGACCGTCCTCATGCGACTCCTCGACAAGACTCTCCGGGTTGCCGACGACACCGGGGATGAGCCTCCCGATCGCCTCGATCATCGCCATCGTGGCGACCTCTCCCCCGTTGAGGACGTAGTCCCCGAGGCTGATGAGGCGCACCTCGCCGAGGTCGGAGGCGTACTCGAAGACGCGTTCATCGATGCCCTCGTAACGCCCGCAGCCGAAGACGAGGTGCTCGCGGGTCGCCAGCGACCGTGCGGTCTTCTGCGTGAAGACCTCGCCGGCTGGCGAAGGGAAGATGATGGTCGGCCGCTCGGCATCCGCCGCCGTTTTCGAACGAGCGGTGACCTCATCGAGAGCGAGTCCCCACGGCTCCGGCTTCATGACCATGCCGGCGCCACCACCGTAGGGGGTGTCGTCGACCGTGTTGTGACGATCGGACGTCCAGGCACGGAGGTCGTGCACGCGAAGGTCGATGATGCCGGCGTGCTGAGCCTTCCCGAGGAGGGAGAGCGTCAGGCCGTCGAAGTAGGACGGGAAGATGGAGAGGACGTCGATGCGCACGGGGGAACCGTATCAGCGGTCACTCAGAGGCTTCGGCGTCCGCGCCCGACGGTTGCTCGGCATCCGCGGCGTCGGGGAGATCCTCGAAGAGTCCGGGCGGCGGCGTCACGATCAGACGACCGGCCGAGACGTCGACGGCGGGGACGATGGCGGCCACGAAGGGCACCATGACCTCGGTGTCGCCGGACTTCACGATGAGCAGATCCTGCGCCGGGAAGTGCTCGACACGGATGACCCGGCCGACGACCGCATCATCGCGAACGACGTCGAGCCCCACGAGCTGGTGATCGAACCAGGCGTCGTCCTCGACCTCATCGACGTCCTGATCGATCCAGAGGATCGCCTTGACGAGACTCTCGGCGGCTTCTCGATCATCGACATCTTCGAAGAAGACGACCGGATTCCCGTTCATCAAGCGGTATTCGCGAACGGTGATGTCCTTGCCGTGCCACGGCGATGCCTCGGGCACCTGCACCGTGAAACCGGCACCGGGGGTGAAACGACCAGCCGGATTGTCGGTGTACAGCTCGAGCTTGAGCCCGCCTTTGAGGCCGTGCGCCTTCACGAGGCGCCCGACGCGCAGCTGATTCTTGCCCTGGTTACGGTCCTTCGGCACCACGTCAGTCGTCCGCGACATCGACGCGGACCCGACGCCCGTCAGCGAGCGCGCTGACGAGGGTGCGAAGGGCCTTGGCTGTGCGGCCGCCGCGCCCGATCACGCGTCCACGGTCATCGGGGTGCACGCGCACCTCGAGGAGATCGCCTCGCGGCGATGTGGATTCATTGATACGGACATCCTCCGGGTGATCGACGATCCCCTTGACGATGTGTTCGAGCGCGGCGGCGAGCACGGCGGATTACTCTGCGTCGGCGGCGGGAGCCTGAGCGGCTTCCGCGTCGGCCGCGGCGGGAGCCTCCTCAGCGGGGGCCTCCACCTTCTTCTCGACCTTGGGCTTGACGACGGACTTCTTGGATGCGTCGATCTCGAAGGGAGCCTTGGGCTCCTTCACCTTGAGGGTGGACTTCGCGTCGGCGTCGCCCTTGAACTTGCCCCAGTCGCCCGTGATCTTGAGGATGGCGGCGACCTGCTCGGTCGGCTGTGCGCCGACGGAGAGCCAGTACTGCGCACGCTCGGAGTCGACCTCGATGAACGAGGGCTCCTCGGTGGGGTGGTACTTGCCGATCTCCTCGATCACGCGACCATCGCGCTTGGTCTTCGAGTCGGCGACGACGATGCGGTAGTACGGCGCACGGATCTTGCCCAGGCGCTTGAGACGAATCTTGACAGCCACGATTCTCCTGAATTGTGTGGAAGGAAACGAACTGATCGCCTGGAGAGTGGGGTGCACACCCGGCGGAAGCTCAAATGAGTGTGGACACCTGCTGGATAGAGGGTCGAGCAGGTCGTCCGACCCTCTATTCTGCCAGATCCTCGCGCCCGGCGCGAAACGTGGCGAAACGGCCGTTGTCGTGTCGTGTCGCCCGCATGTCAGACTGTGCGGGTGAAGCTCGAGTTCGCCTCTTCCGCCCGATCCACCGTCGGCCTCGAATGGGAGATCATGCTCGCGGACCCCGTGAGCGGTGACCTCGTCGGACGCGCCCCGGAACTGCTCGCGGCGCTCGAAGCCGAGAGCGAGGGTGAGCGCCATACCGTCACAGGTGAGCTGCTCACGAACACGATCGAAGTCACGAGCGGGATCGGCGATTCCGTCGCGCACGCCGTCGACGACATCGCGAACGCCATCACCGCCGTGCGCACCGCGACCGACCCGGCGGGCATCGAACTGCTGTCGGCCGGCAGCCACCCGTTCGCGCAGTGGTTCGATCAGGAGGTCACCGACAAGTCGCGCTATCACACCCTGATCGAGCGCACTCAGTGGTGGGGTCGCAACATGATGATCTGGGGAATCCACGTGCACATCGGCGTGGAGGACCAGCGCAAGGTCTTCCCCATCATCAACGCGCTCTCGGCATACCTCCCCCATCTGCAGGCGCTGTCGGCGTCGAGTCCGTTCTGGGCGGGTGAGCGCACCGGCTACGCCTCGAACCGCGCCCTGGTGTTCCAACAGCTGCCGACGGCCGGACTCCCCTGGCCGCTACGCGACTGGGCACAATACGAGTCGTATCTCGACGACATGGTCCGCACCGGCGTGATGGCGGACGCCACGGAGGTGCGCTGGGACATCCGTCCCGCTCCGCGATGGGGAACCATCGAGGTGCGAGCCTGCGACGGCCTGTCGACGCTGCCGGAGCTCGCGTCGGTCGCGGCGCTCGTTCAGGTGCTCGTCGAGCACTTCTCCCGTCAGCTCGACGAAGGACGGACCCTTCCCGAGCTCCCTGCATGGTTCCACCGGGAGAACAAATGGCGCGCGGCGCGGTACGGACTCGACGCACGCGTCATCGTCGATGCCGCCGGAACGCAGCGTCCCGTGCGTGAACACCTCGCCGAAGTCCTGGAAGAGCTCGCACCCGTGGCCGTGGAGCTCGGCTGCGTCCGGGAGTTCGGCAACAACGCCGTCACTCTCGAGAACGGGGCCAGTTACGAGCGTCAGCTCGTGATCGCGAATGCCACCGCCGGAGATCTCACCGCCGTCGTGCAGCACCTCATCCGCGAGTTCCGCTCCGGACCCGAGGCGTCGACAGAAGGCGCGTAGCCACGACCTCTGTCGGCGGTCGACTCAGTCCTCGACGAGACGCCGGGCGAGTCCTTCATCCAGGACGACGTCGGTGATGAGCCCTGCGGAGAGGGCGGCCCGGAGGCTGACCAGCTTCGGGACGCCCGACACGACGCATATCCGACGAGGAACGCGGCGCAGGCGGTCGAGTCCCGGTCCGGTCGCCCGGGCGTTCACGCGGATATCCCGCCAGGATCCGTCGGATCGGAAGAACACCGTGGCGACGTCGCCGATCGCGTGGTCCTCGCGCAGGCTGCGGTAGTCGTCGCGTCCGAGATATCCGCCGACGTACACGCGACTCGGAACCTCGGCAGCCGGAGACCCCAGGCTGAAGACCGCGACGTCCATCTTCGCCTGCAGATCGAGCACTCGACGGGTGCTGCGCTCGCGCCACATCGCCTCACGGGTGGCGGGATCGTCGAAGAACGCGGGCACGGGGAACTGCTGCACCTGCGCACCGAAGGCGCTGCCGAACCGCTGCAGGATGTCGCTGGAGTACTCCACGCCTGTGGTCTGGGTGTTGCCGGCCCCGTTGAGCTGGACGAAGGTCGTGTTGTGCGTCTCCTTCTGCGTGAGGCCGCGGCTCACCGCACTGATCGTCGAGCCCCAGGCCACACCGATGATCATGTTGGAGTCGACGAACTGGGACAGCAGGCGGCCGGCCGTGAGCGCGACGCGCTCGAGACGTTCCACCTCGCTGAGGATCTCGGGCATGGGAACGACGTGTGCGGCCACGCGGTGCCGGTCGCGGATGCGCTGTTCGAGCATGCCGAGCCGCTCCAGCGGCGAGTTGATGCGGATGTCGACGAGGCCGCTCTCCCGCGCGAAGCTCAAGAGGCGTGAGACCGAGGAACGGGAGGTACCGAGCTCCTGCGCGATCACCTCCATCGTCTTGTCCTGCATGTAGTAGAGCTGCGCGGCCGTGAGCGCCGCGATCAGCTTGCTATCGCGGGTTTCCGCGCTCTGACCGGCCATCGTGACCTCCTCACCCTCGATCCTTGCACATATGTGCAGTGGGCTTGCGCGGGATGCCACACAGGTCGATGCTGGTTGGCAAGTAAGGAAGAGAGGGTCGACGATGATCGATTCCACACACTCGTCGGCGGAGCGCGCAGAGGTTCGCGCCGTCCGCGAATCCGGACGCACCAAGGTGCTCGTCATCGGTGGCGGGATCAACGGCATCTCCACGTTCCGCGACCTGGCGCTCCAAGGTGTCGATGTCGTGCTCGTCGAGCGCGGCGACTTCGCATCGGGAGCATCCGCAGCGTCGAGCCACATGATCCACGGCGGGATCCGCTATCTCGAGAACGGCGAATTCCGGCTCGTGCGCGAGTCCGTCGAGGAGCGCAACGGACTGCTCAAGATCGCCCCTCACTACGTGAAGCCGCTGCAGACGACCATCCCGATCTACTCCACCTTCTCCGGCATCCTGTCCGCTCCCCTGCGATTCCTGACGCACAAGAGCGGCAAGCCCCAGGAACGCGGCGCGTTCCTGATCAAGGTCGGCCTGACGATCTACGACACGTTCTCGCGTGACGGCGGAATGGTGCCCCGACACCGCTTCCTCGGTCGGAAGAAGTCGCTCGCCGAACTGCCGTCGCTCGACCCGAACATCAAGTACACGGCGACCTACTACGACGCGTCGATGCACGACCCCGAGCGTCTCGCGCTCGACGTGCTCCAGGACGGTCGCGCAGCACACCCCGAAGCACACGCGCTCAACTACGTCGAGGCGATCGCGCGCGAGGGCGATGAGGTGGTCCTCCGCGATCGCGAGAGCGGCACCGAATTCCGCGTTCACGCCGATGTCGTGGTCAACGCGTCCGGCCCCTGGACGGACCTCACGAACGATGCGCTCGGCGAGGACACCCGGTTCATGGGCGGAACCAAGGGCTCGCACATCGTGCTCGACCACCCCGAACTGCTGGAGGCGACGCAGGGTAGGGAGATCTTCTTCGAGCATTCCGACGGCCGCATCGTTCTCATCTACCCGCTCAAGGGGCGAGTGCTCGTCGGCACCACCGACATCGACGCCGACCCGCGCGAGGTCCCGGTGTGCACCGACGAAGAGGTCGACTACTTCTTCGAACTGATCCACCACGTCTTCCCGACGATTCCGGTCGCCCGCGATCAGATCGTCTACAAGTTCTCCGGAATCCGACCGCTGCCGCGCCACGAGGACACCGCCCCCGGATTCGTCTCCCGTGACTACCGCATCGAGGTCGACGAGAAGGGCGCCGTTCCCCTCGTCAGCCTCGTCGGCGGCAAGTGGACGACGTTCCGTGCGCTCGGCGAATCGCTCTCCGACGTCGTGCTGGGCCTGATCGATCGCACCAGGACCGTCTCCACCGCAGGACGGGCGATCGGTGGCGGCCGAGAATTCCCGCGCACCGAGAAGGCACGCCGCATCTGGGTCCAGGAGAACCTGCCCGGTGCCGGAGCACGTGCCGACCAGCTGCTCGCGCGTTATGGAACGCGCGCAGCCGATGTGTGGGCGTATGTCGAGCAGGGGCCGGATTCTCCCCTCGCGGGCGGCGACCTCTCCACGCGCGAGCTCGAGTGGATGGTGCAGAACGAGATGGTGGCGCGCCTCGAGGACATCGTGCTCCGCCGCACCAGCATCGCCTTCATCGGGAACGCGAACGCCGAGGTGCTCGATGAGATCGCCGACGCGCTCGCTCCGATGCTCGGCTGGGACCGCGCGCGCCACGACGCCGAACTCGACCAGACCCGCCAATTGCTGAACGAACGACACGGACTCGATATCCGCTCCCGCACCCGCGGCTGACAGGACTTCGGACTGCCGCCCTCCTCGCGGTGCAACCCCATAAAGTGTCGGGGCAGAGGGGCCTCGACACACAAGAAAGGTCAAAGAAGACATGGCTGATGTGAATCTCGGTCTCTACTTCCTCTCGGAGTTGGTCGGTACAGCGATGCTGGTCCTCCTCGGTTGTGGTGTGGTCGCCAACGTGGCCCTTGCGAAGAACAAGGGCTTCGGCGGCGGCTTCCTGATGGTCAACTGGGGATGGGGCCTCGCGGTCTTCGCCGGTGTGCTCGTCTCCGCGTACTCCGGTGCGATCCTCAACCCCGCAGTCGGCATCGGCCTCATGGTCGCCGGCAAGATCAGCGTCGTGATGTTCCTCACCGCCACGGCGGCGGAACTCGTCGGCGCCATCCTCGGTGCGATCGTCGTCTGGCTCGCCTACAAGCAGCACTTCGATGAGGAGCCGGAGGCCGCCAACAAGCTCGGCGTCTTCTCGACCGGCCCCGCCATCCGCTCGTACGGGTGGAACCTCGTCACCGAGATCATCGGCACCTTCGTGCTCGTGTTCGGCATCTTCGCGTTCGCCGACTACGGCGACATCGAGGTCGGCGTGCCTGGAGGCCTCGGGCCGCTCACCGCGCTGCCGGTGGCGCTGCTCGTGGTCGGAATCGGCGCGTCGCTCGGTGGTCCGACCGGCTACGCGATCAACCCCGCCCGTGACCTCGGTCCGCGCATCGCTCACGCGATCCTGCCGATCAAGGGCAAGGGCGCCAGCGACTGGTCCTACTCGTGGGTACCCGTCGTCGGGCCCCTCATCGGTGGTGTGATCGCCGCCCTCGCCGCACCCGTGCTGCTCGGCCTCGCCGGCTGACGCACATCCCATCGCACTGAATTCAAAGGAGAGCACAAGTGGCTGACTACATCATCGCCATCGACCAGGGAACGACGTCGAGCCGCGCGATCATCTTCGACAAGAAGGGCAGCATCGTCGCGACCGGACAGAAGGAGCACGAACAGATCCTCCCGAAGGCCGGTTGGGTCGAGCACGACGCCGCCGAGATCTGGCGCAACGTGCAGGAGGTCATCGGGCTGGCCCTCGGCCGCGCCGACCTGACGCGTCACGACATCGCGGCAGTCGGCATCACGAACCAGCGCGAGACCGCCGTCGTGTGGGACAAGAAGACCGGGAAGCCGGCCTACAACGCGATCGTCTGGCAGGACACCCGCACGCAGGACATCGTCGACCGCCTGGCGGCTGACGGCGGCGTCGAGCGGTTCAAGCCGGTCGTCGGCCTCCCGTTGGCGACGTACTTCTCCGGCACCAAGATCGCCTGGATCCTCGAGAACGTCGAGGGTGCGCGCGAGAAGGCGGAGGCGGGCGACCTGATCTTCGGCACCACCGACAGCTGGGTCCTCTGGAACCTCACCGGTGGAGCCGATGGCGGCGTGCACGTCACGGATGTCACGAATGCCTCCCGCACGATGTTCATGGACCTCGAGACGCTCGAGTGGCGCGACGACATCCTCGAGGCGTTCGGCGTGCCGCGCTCGATGATGCCGGAGATCCGCTCCTCGTCCGAGGTTTACGGCACCGCCGAGAGCTCGTCGCTGCTGCGCGAGACGCCGATCGCCGGCATCCTGGGCGACCAGCAGGCGGCGACGTTCGGGCAGGCCGCGTTCCAGACCGGCGAGAGCAAGAACACCTACGGAACGGGTTGCTTCCTGATCTTCAACACGGGCGAGGAGATCGTCCACTCGAAGAACGGGCTGCTCACCACTGTGGGGTACAAGCTCGGCGACGGCCCGACGCACTACGCACTGGAGGGCTCCATCGCCGTCACCGGGTCCCTCATCCAGTGGCTGCGTGACCAGCTCGGCATCATCTCCTCGGCCCCCGAGGTCGAGAAGCTGGCCGAGCAGGTCGAGGACAACGGCGGCGTGTACATCGTCCCGGCGTTCTCGGGTCTGTTCGCGCCGTACTGGCGCTCGGACGCCCGTGGCGCGATCGTGGGCCTCACCCGCTACGCGAACAAGAACCACATCGCGCGCGCCGCGCTGGAGGCCGTGGCCTTCCAGACCCGCGACGTGCTGGATGCGGTCAACGCGGACGCTGGTGTGGACCTGACCGAGCTCAAGGTCGATGGTGGCATGGTCGCGAACGACGCGCTCATGCAGTTCCAGGCCGATGTGCTCGGCGTTCCGGTCGTGCGTCCGGTGGTCGCCGAGACCACCGCACTCGGCGCGGCATACGCGGCTGGTCTCGCCGTCGGATTCTGGAACGGCCTGGACGACCTGTCCGCGAACTGGCAGGAGGACAAGCGCTGGGAGCCCTCGATGGAGGACGCGGAGCGTGACCGTCAGCTGCGCCTCTGGCGCAAGGCCGTCACGAAGTCGATGGACTGGGTCGACGAAGACGTGAAGTGATCTGACGTCACAGGGAAGCGGGCCCGGAGTTCTCCTCCGGGCCCGTTTTCGCGCCCGCGGGGACGACGTCATCGATGACGGCGAGGAAGGCCCTCGCCACGTTCCGCGGTGCCGCGAGATCCCATGCCAGGTGCTCGACGCGTACGGGACCGTCGCGGACCTCGGCGGTCGCGACATCCGCCGCAGAGCGTTCGATCGTCCCCGGCGCGAGCAGAGTCACCGCCAGGCCGGCTGCGACCAGACCGAGGAGGAGGGTGGCGGAGTCCGCCTCGAAGGCGACATCCCGCGACAGTTCTGCGGAGGCGAAGGCGGCATCACTCTGTGCGCGCCCCGAGGTGCCCGCCGGGAAGTCGGCGAACGTCGCACCGGCGAGGTCGTGCAGTGTGACCACACCGGTCTCGGACAGCTCGTGCCCACGAGGGAGCGCTGCCACCAGCCGGTCCCGCGACAGGACGCGCGAAGCCACACCCAGCGGCTGAGTCCCTTCGCGGAGACCGAGAAGGGCGACATCGAGGTCGCCGCGACGCAGGCGGGTAATCAGCACGTCGCTGTTCCCCACCTGCAGCTCGACTCGCGCGAGCGGATGCGCGGCGCGGTACGCGACGAGCACCGCGGGGATGTCGACGGCGGTCACCGTCGGGATGACGCCGATCCGGAGCGTGCCGGTCACCACCCCCACCGCCGCGGCTGCTCCCTCCCGCGCCTGCTCCGCCGCCCGGAGCGCGGTCCGTGCATGTCCGAGGAACGCCTCCCCCGCCTCGCTCAGTCGGACGCTGCGGCTCGACCTCACGAAGAGGCGCTGACCGAGTTCGCGCTCGAGAGCGGCGATCTGATGGCTCAACGCCGATTGCGTGACGAAGCAGCGTTCGGCGGCCCGAGTGAAGCTGGAGGTCTCCGCTACCTCGACGACGTATCGGAGCTGCTGGAGTTCCATTCGTTCATGATGACACTTTATGGATAACGTGACAAACATGCGTTGGACTCATGTCAGCGCGGGGAGCACGCTGGAACCATGAACCGCCTGACGCTCGTGCTGCTGACCGCACTCGCCCCCATCGCCTGGGGAACGACGTACCTCGTCACCACCGAGCTGCTTCCGCCGGGCCATCCACTCTTCGCCGGCCTGCTTCGCGCCCTCCCGGCCGGGCTGCTAGCCGTGCTCATCAGCCGACGACTGCCCCACGGGTCGTGGTGGTGGAAGTCCTTCGTGCTCGGCGCCCTCAACATCGGCGCCTTCTTCCCCCTCCTGTTCCTGGCGGCCGAGCGGCTTCCCGGCGGAGTCGCCGCTGCTGTTGCGGGAGCTCAACCGCTCATCGTGCTGATACTCGGCGCCCTCGTCCTGCAGGAGAGGATCAGACCCCTCACCGCAGCGGCGGCAGTCATCGGAGCCGGCGGCGTGGCGCTCGTCGTCCTGGGGCCGGCCGCGGAACTCGACTTCTGGGGTGTGCTGGCTGCGGTCGGAGGCGTCACCGCCACCGGAGCGGGGATGATCCTCACCAAACGCTGGGGACGGCCTGACCGAGTCGGTCCCGTCGCGTACGCCGGATGGCAGCTGTCGGCGGGAGGCCTGCTGCTCCTCCCGCTCACACTCGCGGTCGAAGGCGTACCCGCCGAGATCGACGGGGGTGCCGCGCTCGGCTACCTGTGGCTCGGCACCGCCGGCGGCATCGTCGCGTACACGCTGTGGTTCCGCGGCATCCAGCAGCTCCCGGTGATCGCGCCGGGCCTACTCGCACTGCTCTCCCCCATCGTCGCGACGATCCTGGGTGTGCTGGTCGCGGGTGAGCGCTTCACGGTTGTCCAGGCGATCGGCCTGACCCTCACGATCGGCGCGCTCATCCTCGGACAGATCGTCGCCCGGCCGCCGGCCGCAGACGCCAGGCGATCGCGGCAGACGTCATCCGTCGCCCTGGCCGCTCCGCGCTAAGCGCGGTTCAGCCCTTGCCGAACAGCTTCTGGATCTCGGCGAGTTCGGCTTCGCTCGGCGCCTGGCCGGCTCCGCCACCGAGGCCGAAGCCCGAACCGGTCGGCGTCGAGGTCGCGGTGATTCCGGCGTTCTCCGCCGCGCGCTTCGCCGGGTTGCCCGAACGCGAGCCACCCGAGGACTTCGCCTTCTTGCCACGCTTCGAGGATGCGCCGGGCCGCCCCATGCCGGGCACCGCTCCCATTCCGGGAATGTTGGGCGTGCCACCGCGGGCCACGGTCTTCATCATCTTCGCCGCCTGCTCGAAACGCTGCACCAGCTGGTTCACGTCAGTGACGGTCATGCCGGAACCGCGCGCAATGCGCAGACGCCGCGAACCGTTGAGGACCTTGGGGTTGCGACGCTCCCCCGGGGTCATCGAGCGGATGATGGCCTCGGTGCGGTCGATCTCACGCTCGTCGAAGTCTTCGAGCTGCTGCTTCATCTGCCCCATGCCCGGAAGCATCCCGAGCATCTTCTTCATCGAGCCCATCTTCTTCATCTGCTGAAGCTGCTCGAGGAAGTCTTCGAGGGTGAATGCCTCGGTGGCGAGCTTCTCGGCCATCTTCATGGCCTCGTCCTCGTCGAAGGCCTGCTGAGCCTGCTCGATGAGCGTCAGGATGTCGCCGAGGTCGAGGATGCGGCTCGCCATGCGGTCGGGGTGGAACGGCTCGAGGTCTTCGAGGCGCTCGCCTGTCGAGGCGAAGATGATGGGGCGGCCGGTGACCGAGGCCACCGACAGCGCCGCACCACCGCGGGCGTCGCCGTCGAGCTTGGAGAGGACGACGCCGGTGAAGTCCACGCCCTCTTGGAAGGCCTTCGCCGTGTTCACCGCATCTTGACCGATCATCGCGTCGATGACGAACAGGACCTCATCGGGGTCCACGGCCTTGCGGATGTCGGCGGCCTGCTTCATGAGCTCGGCATCGACGCCGAGTCGGCCCGCCGTGTCGATGATCACGACGTCGTGCTGCTGACGACGCGCGTACTCGACACCCTCGCGCGAGACCTTCACGGGATCGCCGACACCGTTGCCGGGCTCGGGCGCGTAGACTGCGGCACCTGCCTGCTCGGCCACCACCTGCAGCTGGTTGACGGCGTTCGGGCGCTGGAGGTCGGCAGCCACCAGGAGAGGCGTGTGGCCCTCCCCCTCGAGCTGCTTCGCGAGCTTGCCCGCGAAGGTCGTCTTACCGGAACCCTGCAGGCCCGCGAGCATGATGACGGTCGGTGCGGTCTTCGCGAACTGCAGGCGCCGCTGCTCGCCGCCGAGGATCTGCACCAGTTCCTCGTTGACGATCTGGACGACCTGCTGCGCGGGGTTCAGCGCCTTGTTGACCTCGTCACCGAGGGCGCGTTCGCGCACCTTCGCGGTGAACTCCTTGACGACGACGAGTGCGACGTCGGCGTCGAGCAGTGCGCGACGGATCTCGCGCACTGTGCCGTCGACATCGGCAGCAGTGAGCTTTCCCTTCGTGCGCAGATTGCGGAAGGTCTCGGTGAGTCGATCGGAGAGCGTGCCAAAGGTAGCCATGGTGCTGTCGATTCTACGCGAGTGGAGCCTCCACGCTCAGCGCGGCACGGAGGTCGGCCTTCGCCCTCTGGTAGCGCCCCCGCACCGTCGACGCGGGAACCCCCAGCAGTTCTGCCGCGTCGGTCAGGGAGAAACCGTCCCAGTGCACCAGGCGGACGAGTTCGGCGAGGTCCGGGTCGAGACGCGAGATCGCATCGCGTACCTCTGCGCCCGCGTCGGCAGGGGCCGTCGAAAGCTCCTGCGAGACGTGAGAACGAATGCGGTCCGCCAGCGCCCAGCGCCGCCGCTCCCCGCGCGAATGATTGAGCAGCGTTCCGCGTGCAACGCCGAACAACCACATCCGTGCACACTCGGAATCCTCAGGCAGTCGACGAACACGGCGCCACGCGACGACCATGGTCTCGCTCAGGAGATCTGCAGCGTCGTCGGGGCCGACTCGTCGCGAGAGGTACGCGAGTAGATCCGACGCGTTCGCCTCAAAGGCCGCGAGGAGCAACGCATCCTCCGGGTGACGGGTCACGATGCACCCCCCTCGCCGCCCCAGTCCTCCCCTTCGCAGTGGAGCTGGCTGTGCGAATCAGTGCCTGCCAGGTCACCGCGACCGGTGTCTATCCCGTTGGCCTTCAGCTCCTCGTACAGCGCCATGGAGAGGGCCTGATCGTGCGCTCGCCACGCGTTCAAGTCAGGCTGCCGCGGATCCGTGGCTGTCTCCTCCGACGCAGCCAGGTCAGCCTCGACGGCGGCGAGCTGCTCCGCCACATACGGTTCCGCGGCCGCTTCGACATCCGTGTTCGCGAACCAGTCGTCGATGATCCGGTTGACCTGGAGCTGGGTGACCGGGTTGTGGATATCCCAACCGCTGTAGCGGATCTCGCATTCTCCCCAGGTGGGCGACGTGTACGTGTAGCTTCGGTCGGGATCCTCCAGCCCTGACCCCCAGAGCCAGTCTGACGACGCGGTCGCGATGCCCGCACCGCCGACGAGCAGGAGGCCCAGCGCTCCACTCAGCACCGCTGCTCGGCGGCCCCTCCGCCGCGGCCTCGCGACGGTTCTCGCTTCGGCGAGCATCGCACGCGTGTCGACGGACCGGATCGTCGCGGGCGGCGGTGCCGACGCATCCAGCAGCTCGTCCAACTGGTCTCGAATCATGAGTTCCTCCTCAGGGGTGGGTTCACTCATGACCTGTCCGGTTCACGACGTTTCGTCCGCGGCGATCATTCTTTCCAGGGGAGGTCGTTGATCACGCCGAGCGCCTCATGCAACACGGCCTCCGGCGTTCCTCGCCCCGCCCCCTGCTCAGCCCAGACACGCAGCGCCGAAAGCACGGCAGCGGCGTAGGCAGCTCCGACGATGTCGGCACGGACGACGTCGATTCCGGCACTCCGCGCCGCGACAGCAACGGCATCGGAAAGCCGCGCCAGACGGAGGCCCGTGTCCCTCACGAGCTCATCCTGCAATCCCATCGCCGCGGCGTTGCGGAGCGCGAGGGCGAGCGGATCCGGTTCGAAACCGTGCACGACGAGCAGCAGGATTCGGCGCACCGTCTCTCCGGATGCCCCGCTCCCCAACCCGCCGAGCGATCGGATAGCTTCACCGATGCGCTCGTCCATGCCCGACCACAGCACGTCACTCTTCGACGTGAAGTAATTGAAGAAGCTCGATCTGCTCACGCCGGCTCGCTGGGTGATGTCCGCGACCGACGTCGCGTCGTACCCACGCTCCAGGAAAAGCTCGCACGCCGCCTCCGCGAGAGTCTCTCGCGAAGACGCCTTCGGGCGTCCTGCTCTGCCGGTGGAACTCATGCCCTCACGCTACCGCGACGCGAAGCGCCGGCACCGGGCAACCGCAGAAGGGGTATTGTTGCCCTCAGTCCAATTAACTTGAGAAGGAGAGCGTGATGCTCGAGATCCTCACTCCGGGGTTCGCTCCGACGCCCGTGCCGTACCTCGAAGGGTGGGAGCTGCAGAGACGTGTCCACGCCGACGTGGTCGCGGGCCTCCGCCCGGACACGCTGATCCTCCTCGAACACGAGGCCGTCTACACGGCGGGCAAGCGCACCGAGCCGCACGAGCGTCCGCAAGACGGCACCCCGGTGATCGATGTGGACCGCGGGGGCAAGATCACCTGGCACGGCCCGGGGCAGCTGGTGGGGTATCCGATCGTGCGGCTGATCGAGCCCATCGACGTCGTCGCACATGTACGTCGTCTGGAGCGCCTCCTCATCGAAGTCCTGAAACCGTTCGGGATCGAGAGCTATCAGGTCGACGGTCGAAGCGGAGTGTGGGTGCGGCGCCCGCTCTCCGAGGACAAGGTCGCGGCGATCGGCGTGCGGGTGCAGCAGGGGGTGACGATGCACGGCTTCGCGATCAACTGCGACAACACACTCGCCGGATTCCGCGACATCGTCCCGTGCGGCATCACAGACGCCGGCGTCACGACCGCGAGCGAGGTCGTCGGCGCCGCCGTCTCCCCCCTCGATCTCGTCGATGCGGTGACGGACGCCTTCGTCACCGAGTACACGCACCGCGAGCTGACTGGAGTCCACGCATGACCGCCGCTCCCGATGGCCGCAAGCTCCTCCGTCTCGAGATCCGGAACGCGGAGACGCCGATCGAGCGCAAGCCGGAGTGGATCAAGACCAAGGCGAAGATGGGCCCGGAGTACACCGCCCTCCATTCCCTCGTCAAGAGCGAGGACCTACACACGGTGTGCCAGGAGGCGGGCTGTCCGAACATCTACGAGTGCTGGGAGGATCGCGAGGCGACGTTCCTCATCGGCGGCTCCCAGTGCACCCGTCGATGCGACTTCTGCCAGATCGACACGGGAAAGCCCGATGCGTACGACACCGACGAGCCCCGGCGCGTCGCCGAGAGCGTGGCACGGATGAACCTGCGCTACGCCACGGTGACGAGCGTGGCTCGCGACGATCTGCCCGACACCGGCGCGTGGCTCAACGCGGAGACCGTGCGGAAGATCCATGAGCTCAACCCGAACACGGGGGTCGAGCTCCTCGCGAACGAACACAACGCCGACCCTGCTTTCCTGGGCCAGATCTTCGACGCCCGCCCCGAGGTGTTCGCCCACAACGTGGAGACGGTCCCCCGCATCTTCAAGCGCATCCGTCCCGCGTTCCGCTACGAGCGCTCACTGAACGTTCTCACCCAGGCGCGCGACGCCGGACTGATCACGAAGTCGAACCTGATCCTCGGCATGGGAGAGGAGCCGGAAGAGGTCGTCCAGGCGCTGAACGATCTGCACGATGCCGGATGCGACATCATCACGATCACGCAGTACCTACGCCCCACACCTCGTCATCTGCCCGTTGCGCGATGGGTGAAGCCGGCGGAATTCGTCGAGTTCAAGGAAGAGGCGGAGCGGATCGGCTTCCTCGGTGTACTGGCAGGTCCTCTGGTGCGGTCGTCGTACCGTGCGGGGCGCCTGTGGGCCCAGTCGATGGTGTCCAAGGGACGCGAGATCCCCGACCACCTGTCGCACATCGCCGAGAGCGCCGACCTCGGGTTCGCTCAGGCCGTCTGATCGACCGCCGTCCCGGGTGCATCCCGGGGCGGTGGCTCAGTCGGCGCTCATCACCGACTGCACGGTGCCGTCCGAGCCGAGGTTCACGAGGAGGACGTCGTCGGATGAGCTGTCGTCCAGGGCGTACTCGAGGACGGCGAAGGGCTCTGAGCCGCCGTGCTCGTCGGCGAGGATGGTCATGCTCATCAGGCGCAGCGAGCGGATGATGTCCACGGCCGCATCCCCTGACACGTCCACGAGGACCTCGGGGAGATCGTCGCCGTAGGCCTCCTGCTGCTGGAGGATGTACTCGGTCACCTCGCTGGTGCGGTCATCGACCTCGGCGAGCATGCCCCGGCGGGCGGTGTCGTCGACGTTCTCGAGTCCGGCGATGAGACCCGCGGCGATGTCCAGCGCGTCCGCGGACACGTCGTCCTGATCCGGAGCAGTCAGATCCACGGTGACGCTCTGGTCACCGAGCTCGACGGTCTCCGACCAGAAGATCGAGCCGTCGGGGCCCGAGGACAGGAGTCCGAAGTAGTCGTGTTCGATCGCCATAACGCTATGAAACCAGCCTCGTGCTCACTGCGGTAGTCCCGTCATCAACCGACCAACGACTGGACGAATACATGGGGGGTGAATCCGGTGAGATCGTCGATCCCCTCGCCCTGCCCGAGCAGCTTCACGGGGATGCCGGTGCGCTCTTGCACCGCAAGCACGAACCCGCCCTTCGCGGAACCGTCGAGCTTGGTCAGGACGAGCCCCGTGACGCCCGCGTGCTCCAGGAACGCCTCGGCCTGCATCACGCCGTTCTGGCCCGTCGTGGCATCGAGGACCAGCAGCACCTCGCTGATGGGCGCCTGCTTCTCGATGACACGGCGCACCTTGGTGAGCTCATCCATGAGCCCGCCCTTGGTGTGCAGGCGGCCGGCGGTGTCGATGATCGCGATCTCGATACCTTCGCGCTTGGCGTACTCGACGGTCTGGAAGGCGACGGATGCAGGATCCTGGCCCTCCTGCTGCGGACGGACGATCGCCGCTCCGCCGCGCTGCGCCCAGGTCGCGAGCTGATCGACTGCCGCTGCGCGGAACGTGTCGGCTGCACCGACGACGACACTGCGCTGATAGCCGCGGAGGAACTTGGTGAACTTGCCGATGGTGGTCGTCTTGCCAACGCCGTTCACGCCGACGACCAGCACGACGGCCGGACGCTCGGTGAGCTTGAGCGTCGTATCGAACTTCGCGAAGTGCTCTTCGAGGGTCTCGCGCAGCATGCGCTGGAGGTCACGAGGATCGGTCGTACGGTACTTGTCGACCTTGGCCCGCAGCTCCTCGACGACGCGCTCGCTGATGTCGGGCCCGAAGTCAGCCGTGATCAGCGCCGTCTCGAGGTCCTCCCACGTCGTCTCATCGATGGTGGGCTTGACGAACATGCCGCGCAGTGCGCGACCGAGAGACCAGGACTTCTCCGCCATTCCTCCAGCCTACGGGTAGCGCGGGCCGGACCACGCCGTCCCGCGCAGAGCGGGTCAGACGGCAGCTGCGGCCCGGTCCCCCACGCGCTGGCCGACGACCGCGGACACGCCGTCCTGGCGCATCGAGACACCGTAGAGAGCGTCGGCGATCTCCATCGTGCGCTTCTGGTGCGTGATGATCAACAGCTGCGAGCTCTCGCGCAGCTGCTCGAACACGGTGAGCAGGCGTCCCAGGTTCGCGTCATCGAGTGCAGCCTCGACCTCATCGAGGATGTAGAACGGGCTCGGCCGCGCCTTGAAGATCGCCACGAGCAGGGCGACCGCTGCCAGCGAACGCTCACCACCGGAGAGCAGCGAGAGCCGTTCGATCTTCTTGCCGACCGGACGCACCGACACCTCGATGCCGGTCGTCAGCATGTTCTCCGGGTCTGTGAGCGAGATGCTCCCCGTGCCACCGGGGAACAGCAGTGGGAACACCTGACCGAACGCCTCCTTCGTGTCCTCGAAGGCGCTCGCGAAGATGGTCTGCATGCGCTCGTCGAGGTCGGCGATGATCGTCAGGAGGTCCTGCCGCGTCTGCGTGAGATCGGCCAGCTGCTCGGTGAGGAAGGCGTGGCGCTGCTCGAGCGCGGCGAACTCCTCGAGCGCCAGCGGGTTGACGCGGCCGAGCTGAGCGAGCTTCCGCTCGGCGTCGGCCAGGCGGCGCTGCTGGATGCGGCGATCGAACGGGATGGCGGTGTCATCGAGCAGCTCGTCGGCGGCGGGCTCCACGCCCGGATCACGGGGAACCAGCTGATCAGGTCCATATTCCGCAACAAGAATATCTTCGTCGAGGGAGAGCTCGGAAGACACGCGCTCGAGGAGGCTGTTGAGGTGCAGCTTCTTTTCGTGGATCTGCAGTTCAAGGCCGTGCACGCTCTCGGTCAGCCCCGCGAGACGTTCCCGCAGCGACGTCTCCTGGGCACGAAGCCCGACGAGCTCCTCGTTCTGCGCCGAACGCGCGGCCTCCGCTTCGGAGAGAGCGACACGTGCCTCGGTGACCGATCGATCGAGGGAGTCGAGGACCCGCGGCAGCTCCTCCGCGACGCCCGAGGCCGCTTCTCGCTGAGCCCGACGGATCACCGCTCGCCGTGCCGCCTCGGCCGCGGCGTCGCGCTCCTGCTCCCGCTGCCGTTCGAGACTCGTGACCCGCGCCTGAGCCGCACGCACGCGTTCACGCAGAGTCTCGATCTCCAGTCTGGCCCGCACCTCGCCCTCACGGGCCAGCTCGAGCGTTTCGAGCAGCTCGTCTCGCGCAGAGGCGTCGAGGACCGGGCGCGGAGCCGCGATCGCCTCGTCCAGCGCGGCTTTGGTGGCTTCCGCCTTCGCCTCCGCATCGGACACGGCGGCCTGCGCCTGGGCGAGGCCGGTCTCGAGTCGCTCGCATTCGGCCACCGCGGATTCGTGGCGGACGGTGACCCGGTTCACCTGCTCGGCGTGAGTGGCAAGGGCTGCATCGTGTTCGCGCAGTGCGCGGAGCGCCTCCTTGGCCTGCCTCCTGGTCGTCTCGACCGCCTCGTTCGCTTCCTCACGCGCCTCGCGGAGCGAGTCCACCACGACCTGGATCTCGGCCAGCCGCTCGGCAGCCGCATCCCGCTCCGCCGCGAGCTCGAGTCGGGATCGTTCGCCTCCGGAGCCGGTGCGCAGCGTCTGGGCGGTGATCACGTCTCCGCCGACGGTCACGATGGTGGTCGAGGTGTCCCCGGCGGCGTCGAGCGCGGTGCGCGCGACACGCGCGGAACCCAGATCGTCGGCGATCAGAACGTGCGAGAGGATGCCCAACACCCCGTCGGGGGCCGTCACGGTCTCGACCGCGGGTGTGACGCCCTCTATCGGAGCGGCGACCGGGTCCGGACGGAGCGCGTCGGCGACGACGAAGTCGACGACTCCCCTGCGGTTCTCGGCAGCCTCTGCCGCCTGCGCGAACGCGTCGGCAGCGGTGTCGATGAGCACGCCTTCGGCGAGCGGACCGAGGACGGCGGCGATCGCCGCTTCATAGCCGGCCCGGACCTGCACGGCGTCTCCGACAAGACCGCGAACGCCCTTGCCACCCGCCTTGACGATCTCGGCGGCGCCGCCCGACAGAGCCAGGGCACTGCTCAGCGCCGCGGCCTTCGCAGTCAGCGAGTCGACCTCGCGCTCGGCCGCATGCAGTCGCTCACGGAGAGTCTCCCGCTCGGCCTCGGCGGCCGTCGAGGCCCGCTGCGCGCTGTCGTAGGCGGCGGCGTGTTCGACGGCGGTGCCCTCGGGTGCCTCGGCATCGTCGATCGCCTCGAGCGCCTCGGCAGCCTCGCGCCTGCGCGCGTTCGCCGCTTCGAGGGCATTCTCCTGCCGAAGCACCGCCCCTCGCACAGCGGCGAGAGCGGAGGCTGCGGCATCCGCGGTGCCGCGCAGGGTCGAGAGCCGCATGTCGTACTCCGACACCAGCGCGCTCTGCTCCGCGATGTCCACATCGAGCGTGTCGAGCTCTGCCCTGGCATGCACGACGTCACGACTCGCCGATGCGGCGGCATCCTGCGCGTCGCCGAGACCGGCGGAGATCACGTCGATCTCCTCCTTCGCCTCGTCGATGGTGCTCTGCGTCACGGTGACGGCGGTAACGGCGGCATCGTCGTCTTCCGAACCGAGCAGTGCCAGGCGCTGATTCGCGAGCGTGTAGAGCCCGCGCATCCGCTCCTGCACCTGCTCCAGCCCGAAGGCCACGCTGCGGGCCTGATCGACGGCGACCGAGTTCTGATCCTGTTCGAGTCGCGCGATGCTCGCTCGCACCGTCTCGGCCTGGTCGGACAGGACCAGCCGCTCGGTGTGGCGTTCATGTTCCGTGCGGGTGTGGTCGGCGAGGGCCGTGCGCAGCGCGACGACGTCATCAGCGAAGATCCGCGCCTTCGCATCACGCACCACGGCAGCGATCGTCTGCGCCTCGCGCGCGATCTCGGCCTGGCGACCGAGTGGCTTGAGCTGACGGCGGATCTCCCCCGCCAGGTCGCTGAGACGCGTGAGATTCGCCTCCATCGCATCGAGCTTGCGAAGGGTCTTCTCCTTGCGACGGCGATGCTTCAGGATCCCCGCAGCCTCTTCGATGAAACCGCGGCGGTCCTCCGGAGACGCCTGGAGCACCGTGTCGAGGCGCCCCTGCCCGACGATGACGTGCATCTCTCGGCCCAGACCGGAGTCGCTGAGCAGCTCCTGCACGTCGAGGAGCCGGCATCCCTCACCGTTGATCGCGTACTCACTCGACCCGTTGCGGAACAGCGTGCGGCTGATCGTCACCTCGGCGAACTCGATCGGGAGGGCGCCGTCGGCATTGTCGATCGTCAGCTGCACTTCGGCGCGTCCCAGAGGGCCACGCGTCGAAGTCCCCGCGAAGATGACGTCCTCCATCTTGCCGCCGCGGAGCGTCTTCGCACCCTGCTCGCCCATCACCCAGGCGAGGCCATCGACGACGTTCGACTTGCCCGATCCGTTGGGGCCGACGATGCAGGTCACACCGGGTTCGAAGACGAAGCTCGTCGGCTGCGCGAACGACTTGAACCCTTTGAGCGTCAGGCTCTTCAGATGCATGCGGGCACCGCTCGTCCGGGGAGAATCACGCCGCTACGCTACCGGAATCCCGGGCCTCGGCCGGCATCCCGCGCGGACGTTCATCGAACCGGTACCGCTCGGCGACACGCCGTGCGCGACGGAAATGCTTGACGATGCCCGGCGGAGTTCGCTACCGTGTCCTCCGGATCGACGCACGAAAGGAGGTTACCGATGATGATGATTCAGCTCAACGCACAGGCCACTGGCCTTGCCGCGCCCGCGCACTCTGCGCTGCGCCCTGCGTTCTCGGTAACCGCCGGCGTCCGCATCAGCGCGCTCTCGTAGCAGCGCACCCCGAGAATCACGGCCCTTAGTGGGCCCTCTCCCGTCGGTGCACCCGCGCCCCACCCTCTGATCCGCATCCGGATCATGGATCTCGCCGCCCTTCGGCATCCGCGTTTCGTGGCTCCGAAGTGCCGCCATCCTCCGCACCCCTGGCGGCCTCGCTCGCCACGGAGGTGCGACGTCTTCTGCACCCGCATTTCACTTCTTTATCGAAGGACTTTCTCGTGAATACCACGTTGCGCCGCAACACTGCCCACCCGCCCGATACCGAGGACCGCGAGGTCTTCCAGATCCCCCGCGACGATGAACTCCGCCGCCTAGCCCTCACGGATCGCCTCTCTCTCCGGATCGGCCTCTGGCTGCTCCAACGGTCTCAGCGCCCGCGTCGGCAGCGTCGCACCGTGCACATCGAGTCGGCGGAGCTGCTGATCTCCGAGCAGCGCCGCCGCGCCGAACACGAGCTGGGCGTCCTCACGGCCTTCGCCCTGCAGCGCGGAATCCGCTGATCCTGTCGCCCGAGGGACGCCGAGTCCCGCATCTCCCGTGAATCCACACCAGTAAGGACCTGACATGACCATCGCTGAACCGACGATCACGCCGTTGATCGTCCCGACCTCGATCGATGACGGCACCGCGGCGGAGTTCCGGGCGTACGGAGAACTCAACCGCCAGATCTGCGACGAGCAGGTCGGGCTTCCGGGCCTCGCGCTGGAAGCGGCGCAGGTTCTGCCCGGCTGGCAGGACGACACCGACTCGCTGGACCGCGGCTTCGTCGCCCGTGTCGACGGCGAGATCGTCGGCATGGCGACGATCTCCTTCGCGCAGGAGGAGGAGGCGAATGCCGGCGAGATCGACATGCTGGTGCCGGAGGCGCACTGGGGTCACGGCATCGAGAATGCGCTGCTCGCGCGCTCCGAGGAGGAGGCAAGGTCACGCGGTCGCACTGTGCTGCAGCTGTGGAGCCTGCACCGGCCGGAGCAGGCCGAGCGCATGCTCGTGCCGCGGACGGGGTGGGGTCGCGTGCCGGCCACACCCCTGAGCGATCTGGCGGAATCCGCCGGATACACGCTCGAGCAGGTCGAGCGGAACAGCGAGTTCGATCTGCACTCCGACCCGGCGCTCCTGCGCACGGCGCTGGCGGAGGCATACGCCCATGCCGGTTCGGAGTACCGGACGGTGGAGTGGATGCTGCCGACGCCGCCGGAACTGCGCGCGGCATACGCCGGCATCCTTGCACGCCTGTCGACAGACGCCCCGAGCGGCGAGATGGACTTCGTCGCCGAGGTGTGGGACGCGGATCGCGTCGCGCGGCGGGATGCACGGATCATCGACTCCGGGCGCGTCGTCTCGGTCTCCGTCGTGCAGCACGTCCCGACCGGCGACATCGTCGCCTATAACGAGCTGCTGATCGGGACAGATCACACGGGTGTCACCCATCAGTACGGCACCCTGGTGTCGAAGGACCACCGCGGTCATCGGCTCGGGACGATCGTGAAGTGCGCGAACCTTCTGCGGTGGCAGGAGTTGATGCCGGAGTCGCCCGTCGTCTCCACGTTCAACGCGGAGGAGAACCGTCCCATGCTCAGCATCAACGAGAAGATCGGCTTCCGCGCGGTCTCGTACGCCGGGGGGTGGCAGAAGAAGCTCTGATGCCCGTGCGGGCCCGATCTCATTCTTCGGGATGAGGCCGGGCCCGCTCCGTCATCCGCCGGATCGACGACACCGGCCGGCCGGCTGACGAGAGTGGAAACATGAACATCCCCGTGATCGAAGCCCATGCCCTGACCAAGACCTTCGGGATGACACGCGCCCTCGCCGGAGTCGATCTCGCCATCAACCGTGGTGAGTCCGTTGCGATCATGGGCGCCTCGGGCTCCGGAAAGACGACCCTGCTGCACGTGTTGGCGGGAATCACCGCACCCGATGCGGGCAGCGTCCTCTTCCGCCCGGCAGAAGGCGCCCCCATCGAGGTCACCGCGCTCAACGAGTCCGCACGCTCCCGCCTGCGCCGCGAGCGGTTCGGCTTCGTCTTCCAGCAGGGCCTGCTGATCCCGGAGCTGACGGCGGTGGAGAACGTCGCCCTCGCTTCGATGATCAACGGCATCCGGCGCCAGGATGCCATCCAGCATGCGGCCTCCTGGCTCGCCGCCCTCGGTCTCGCGGGCATGGAGGATCGCCGGATCGGCGAGCTCTCCGGCGGTCAGGCGCAGCGCGTCGCCATCGCTCGCGCGCAGGCCACGGGCGCGGAGCTCGTCTTCGCCGATGAGCCGACCGGTGCACTCGACTCGCACACGTCCTCCGAGGTCATGGACGCCCTGCTGTGGTCCACCACGAGCCAGGGCCGCACTCTCGTCGTGGTCACCCATGACCCCGAGGTGGCCGGTCGCTGCACTCGCACCCTCGCCGTCCGCGATGGCCGCATCGTCTCCTCGGCGGTGACGGCGTGAACCGCAACGTCCTCGCTCTGCTGCTGCGCCCGGCGCCCGGGCAGAACAGCGTCCTCGCCCTCCCCGTCGTCGCCTTCGGCGTGGTGACCACGCTGGTGCTGACCGTGATCGGAGGCGCCCAGTCGTTCTGGGCCTGGACCGATCCGGAGGCTCCGATCTATCAGGCGCTCGCCGCCATCGCCCTCGTCCTCCTCGTCGTCCCGCTGATGTCTCTCGGCGGGGCAGCGGCGCGACTCTCCGCCCGCCGCCGTGACGAGCGCCTCTCGACTCTCCGGCTGCTCGGGGTCTCCCCTGCCGGCGTCACGGTCGCCACCGTCACCGAGTCCGTTCTCGTCGCCGCTGCAGGAGCCCTCGCCGGCGTGGTCGGACACGTCGCATTGAGTCCGCTCATCGGCCTGATTCCGTTCCGTGGTGAGGCACTCGGCTTCGGTGCGGTCGTTCTTCCTCCACTGCAGATCGCCATGGTGCTCGCCGGCGTCCTCCTCCTCGCATCGACGAGTGCGGTCATCGGGCTCCGTCGCGTGGTGATCTCGCCCCTCGGGGTCCGCACCCGTGCCACGACAACCAACGTGCACTGGATCCGCGCATTGATCGCTGCGGGCACCATCGCGATCGCTGTCGTGCTCATCAAGGTCTTCCCGTCCATCGGCGGGCTGGTCACCACCATCGTCGTGCTGGCCGGACTGTTCGGTGCCGCGCTCGCGGTGCTCAACGTCGTGGGCCCGTGGGTCCTCAAGGTGTCGGCATCGCGACAGCTTCGCCGGGCCGAACAGCCGGAGCGGCTGCTCGCCGCGCGCGTGGTCCTGGATTCTCCCAAAGCCGCGTGGCGGCAGGTCGGTGGCATCGCGATGGCGAGCTTCATGGCCGTCTTCGCCGGAACGGGCGTGGCCCTGATGAACGTGATGACCGGATCGGAGGCGGCCGAGGCCGACATCGCCCTGGCCACCGATATCCGCACAGGTCTCGTCATCACCCTGATCGGGTCGTTCCTCATGGTGGCGGCATCCGTCGGCGTGAACCAGGCGTCCGACGTGCTCGACCAGCGCGAACTGCACCGCAGCCTCCACCACCTGGGCATGCCGCTGGAGACCGTGGACCGTGCCCGGAGACGTGCGATCATGTCCCCGCTGCTGATCACGGCGATCGGCTCGGCTCTGGTCGCGGCCGTCCTCGTGATCCCGCTGCTCGGCATCGCACTGATCACGGCGCCGCTCTCGCTCCTCACGATCGCGGCGGTGGTCGGTGCGGGGATCGGGATCGTCTGGGCGACCACGTGGGCCACGCGTCCGCTGCTGCGGGGAGCGTTCCAGACCGCATGACCGTCCGCGACCCCCGCTGACCTGCTCGTTCCGGTACAGGTCAGCGGCGTCGCTGGCAGGACGGGCAGAAGTGCGAGCCCCTGTTCATGAAGCTCTCCCGCACGATCGCCTTTCCGCAGCGCGGACACGGCTTGCCCTGCCTGCCGTAGGCGTTGAGAGAGTGGGCGAAGTAGCCCGCCTGACCGTTGACGTTGACGTACTGCGCGTCGAAGCTGGTTCCGCCCTCCGCCAGGGCCCTCGCGAGCACGAGCCGCACTTCCACCAGCAGTCGGCGCACAGCCTGCGTGGACAGGTGGTCGGCAGGTGTCTCCGGATGGATGCGCGCAGCCCAGAGAGACTCGTCAGCGTAGATGTTGCCGATCCCGCTCACGACGCCCTGGTCGAGGAGAACACGCTTGATCGCGCTTCCCCTCCGTGCGAGCGCGACACCGAAGGCGCGATTATCGAAGGAGGGATCGAGAGGATCGCGGGCGATGTGCGCGACCTGGGTGGGGATCCGCGATCCGTCGTCATCGATCAGCGCATCGACGGCGAGCGAGCCGAAAGTGCGCTGGTCCGCGAACACGATCGCCAGCTCGCCGTGCACGGGATGCTCGACGCCGATGCGGATCCGTTCATGACGTTCCGCGTCGGCATTCGGCGCCCGCAGCAGCATCTGACCACTCATACCGAGGTGAGCGATCAGCGCGGAATCCTCGTCGTCGAGAGGGAGCCAGAGGAACTTGCCCCGGCGGGATGCGGCAGTGAAGGTCCGGCCTTCGAGCCTGCCGACGAAGTCCGCGGCCCCGGCGACATGCCGCGTGAGCGCTCGCTCGTCGAACACGCTCACCGACGTGATGACCGATCCGACCGCAGCCGGCTCAAGACCGGCTCGGACGACCTCGACCTCGGGAAGCTCAGGCACGCTCGCTGAGAGTGCGCCAAGCGCTGAGGGCCGCCGCCATCTCTGCGGTCTTCTTGCTGCTGCCGCGGCCGGTCATGCTGACGTCGCCGACCGACACCGTCGCGATGAACCGGCGGTCGTGATCCGGTCCGCTCGCCTCGACCGAATACTGCGGCGGGGTCGCGCCGACACGGGCAGCGAGCTCCTGCAGACTGGTCTTCGGGTCCATGGCCGCGCCGTAGCGCTCCGGATCGGCGAGCAGTGGCTCCGTGAGACGCAGCACGAGCGCGGTGGCAGCCTCAGGACCGGCCGACAGATACGTGGCACCGATCACGGCTTCCATCGTGTCCGCCAGGATCGAGTCCTTGTCGCGACCGCCGGTCTGCTCCTCACCGCGCCCCAGCAGCAGATGGCTGCCGAGGTCGATGCCCCGAGCCACCTCCGCGAGAGCGACGGTGGACACGACGCTCGCACGCCGCTTCGCCAGCTCGCCCTCGTCGAGGTCGGGGTGCGTGGTGAAGAGCATCACCGTCACGGCCTGACCCAACACCGAGTCGCCGAGGAACTCCAAGCGCTCGTTGTGCGGGATCCCGCCGTGCTCATACGCGTAGGAGCGGTGGGTGAGGGCCAACTCCAGAAGCTCCGCGTCGATATCGACGCGGAGCTTATCTGGGAGAGGTCTCGTCCCCCCGGGGACCTCCGTCACGGTACGCGACTCAGACGTCGGCGACCTTGCGGCCCTTGTACTCGAGGAAGAGCTCGGTGCCCTGCGAGTCGGTGACGACCTTCGCCTGGTGGGGACGGCTGTAGACGACCTCACCGTTCTCGATGGTCTTCACGAGGGCGACGGGAGCCGCCTTCCACTGCGCGCGACGCGACCGGGTGTTCGAACGGGAAACCTTGCGCTTCGGGGGGTTACCAGCCATGACTAGCTCTCTTCTTTCTCGGCGGCACGAGATTCTTCCGCGCCGTCTTGGTCTGTGATGTTCTGGAGCGCGCTCCACCGAGGATCGATGGGAGCCACCTGCTCCGTTCCGGTGCTCACGGCCAGTCGTTCACCCGTTTTCGGGTCGAGACCCGGGCAATCCGGCTGACACACCGGCTGAAAAGGAAGCGACAATACCGCCGCATCCCTGACGAGAGTTTCAAGATCCACGTGGTCGTCTTGAACCTCGAAGTCAGTTTCTTCCTCACCAGGATACGCGAAAAGCTCCTGGAACTCGACTTCGACGGGCCGGGCGATGTCGATCAGGCATCTGCCGCACACGCCGACGTACTCCGCTTCGGCTGTTCCGGAGACCAGAATGCCCTCGTGGACCGACTCCAGACGCACATCGAGATCGATGTCCGAGCCTGCGTCGAAGGTGACGATCCCCTCCCCCCACGTCTCTTTGAGAGCCACGGTGAACTCGTGTTCACGCATCTCTCCCGGACGTCGGACGATGTCACGGACGGGGAGCACGAAAGGGCCGTTCATTCGAGAGCGCACGGTTCCATGCTACTCGGCTGCACCTGCGGCCGGGCTGACCGTCACCCTCCAGGAGGACTCAGATCCCGCGTCCGCCGGTGTCGAGGAAGTCGGCCACCGCAGGCGGGACGAACGGTGTGACGTCGCCGCCGAGCGATGCGACCTGGCGCACCAGCGAGCTCGAGACCATCGCGTGCGACGGATCCGGCAGGAGGAACACGGTCTCGATGCCGGCGAGGTGGCGGTTGACGATCGCCATCGGGGATTCGTAGGCGACATCGATCTGCGAACGGATGCCCTTCACGAGGACCCCGGCGTCGACATCGCGGGCATAGTCCACGAGCAGTCCCATGCTCCATGACCCGATCACGATGTTGCCCGGCATGCCGTCTTCGGCGATCGAACGCTCGAGGAGGGAAAGCCGCTGCGCGATCGGGAGCATCGCCTCTTTGCCGGGGTTGTGCACCACCAGCACGTGCAGTTCGTCATAGAGGGCTGCGGCCCGGCGGATCACATCGAGATGACCCAGGGTCGGCGGATCGAAGGAACCCGGGACGACGGCGATCCGGCTGCTCATGCCACCAGCCTAGGGCAGGAACGAAGCTCAGTTCTTCGCCAGGGCCGCCCGATCTTCGTCGGTCACTCGCCGCGCGATGGCCTCGCGAAGACCCGGGTGGTGCTGGAGTGTCGGGTCGTCGGCGAGGATCGTCTCGGCCACCTCGCGGGCACGCGTGATGAGCGCTGCATCCTTGACGACACGCAGCAGTTTGAGCGACGAGCGGACGCCGGCCTGTGCGGCACCGAGCACATCGCCCTCGCCCCGCAGCTCGAGATCGACCTCGGCGAGGGCGAACCCGTCGAGCGTCGCCGCGACGGCGTCGACTCGGTCTCGCGCGAGGGAACCGGATTCCGCCTCGGTGACCAGCAGGCAGAGTCCGGGAACGCCACCACGGCCCACGCGTCCGCGCAGTTGGTGCAGCTGAGAGACACCGAAGCGATCGGCGTCGAGCACGATCATCGTGGAGGCGTTGGGAACGTCCACGCCGACCTCGATCACGGTGGTGGCCAGCAGCAGGTCGATCTCGCCGCGGGCGAAGGCCTGCATGACGGCATCCTTCTCGTCAGACGGCATCCGACCATGCAGCACGGCGCGACGGATCCCGCCGAGGGTGGGATGCGTCGCGAGAGCCTCGTCGAGCTGTACCACACCCCACCGGGGACCGGACGCGCCTTCGGGGACCAACGCGGAGGGCTCAGCCGCCTCAGCGGTCCTCTTCGTCGTGTCGATCGCGGCGCAGACCGCGAACACCTGCCGCCCCTGGGCGATCTCCTCTGCGGCGCGCTCCCAGACGCGGTTGAACCATCCGGGGTGCTCTGCCAGCGGCGCGACGAACGACTCGATGCCCGCACGTCCGGCCGGCATTGTGCGGATGACGGATGTGTCGAGGTCGCCGAACACGGTCATCGCGACCGTTCGCGGGATGGGCGTCGCCGTGAGCACCAGCGCGTGCGGACTCGACCCCTTCGCGCGGAGCGCTTCCCGTTGCTCGACCCCGAAGCGGTGCTGCTCGTCGACCACCACGAGGCCGAGGTCGGCGAAGGTCGTCTTCTCGCCCAGCAGCGCATGCGTGCCGACGACGATGAGCGCCTGCCCCGAGGCGACCCGGAGCGCCGCCTTGCGTCGCTCCGCGGCCGGAAGCTGGCCGGTGAGCAGCGTCGGCATGAGCAGCGGCGCGAGATCGGGACCGAGCATCTTCGCGATCGAGCGCAGATGTTGTCCGGCCAGCACCTCGGTCGGTGCGATCAGCGCCGCCTGCCCGCCGCTCTCGGCCACCTGCAGCATCGCCCGCAGCGCCACCAGCGTCTTTCCGGAACCGACCTCACCTTGGACGAGCCGGTTCATCGGCCACGACCCGACGAGGTCTGCGGCGATCTGCGCCCCGACGGTCTCCTGATCGGGCGTGAGCGTGTATGGCATCGCGGCGTCGAATCGCTCGAGGAGGCCTCCCGGCCCCGCGGGCCGCGACGTGGCGGAGAGCGCGCGCACCGCGTCACGCTGCTGCAGGAGCGCAGTCTGCAATGTGAGCGCCTCGTGCATCCGGAGGGTGCGAACGGCCGGATCGATGTCGTTGCGCGTGCGTGGGCGATGGATCCGCTCCAGCGCCTCGTCGGCTGTGAGCAGTTCCTCGCGCTCCCTGATTTCGGCCGTCAACGGGTCGGGCACCTCGACGAGATCGTCCAGCACCCGTCCGATGAGGCGGGCGATCTGCCACGTTTGGATCGCCGAGGTCGCCGGGTAGATCGGGATCGGAACCGCCGCACGCGCATCCGCGCTGCGCCGGGCGGAATCCTCATCGTCGAACAGCTCGTACTCGGGATGCGCGAACTGAGTGACGCCGTTGAACTCCCCCACCTTGCCCGAGAAGACTCCGCGGCGGCCGACCGCGAGGTCTTTGGAACGCCACTCCGCCGCACCGACGTTCTTCGCGAAGAACGTGAGGGACATCCGTCCGATCCCGTCGCCGATGACCACGTCGACCATCGCGCCCGGCCGATTGCGCATCCGTCGGAAGCTCGAGGACAGGACCTCGGCGACGATGGTCACCGTCTCGCCGAGGGGGAGGTCGCGGATCGGCGTCAGCTCGCCCGGATCGGCGTAGCGACGCGGATAGTGCGAGAGCAGGTCGCCCACGTTCTGCATGCCGAAAGCTCGTCCGAGCGTCTTGGCAGACGCCGCACCGAGCGCATCCTCCAACGAGGAATCGAGCGTGAGCGACATGCTCCGAGTCTAGGGAACGCGACCGACACCGCCGACACCCGGGCTGTCGTATCGTGAAGTGGTGACGAGGATCATCGCAGGCGCCGCCAGAGGCGCACGCCTGGAAGTGCCGGGTATCGGCACGCGACCGACCAGCGACCGGGTGCGGGAATCGCTCTTCGGCGCACTGGAGGCGCTGAGCGCCATCGACGGCGCGCGCGTTCTCGACCTGTATGCCGGTTCCGGCGCCCTTGGCCTCGAGGCGCTGAGCAGGGGCGCCGCCAGCGCGGATCTCGTCGAGCGAGGCCGGCAGGCGGCAGCCATCGTCCGCCGCAACGCCGCCGTCGTCGCCAAGGCCGGAGGCCTGTCGGCCGGTCGGGTGCACGAGGGCGCGGTCCATGCGTTCCTGCAGCGCGCGGCCGGGCCCTTCGACCTGGTCTTCACCGACCCGCCCTACGATCTCGACGATGCAGCCATGACAGCCGACCTCGTCGCCCTCGCCCCGCTGCTCTCCGCAGACGCGGTCGTCGTCGTCGAACGCGCGCGCCGCTCCACTCCTCCCGACTTCGGCGCCGCAGGTCTGGAGCTATTCCGGGAGAAGGGCTACGGCGACACCACGCTGTGGTGGGCGGAGCCTGCGGCCGACGAGAGGTCGTCAGCGGACGATCAGCCCGAGACCGAGTCCCAGTCCCGATAGGGATCCCATCCGCTGATGTCGACGGGAAGTCCGTCGCACAGCAGATCCTCGTCTCCGCTCGGAATGACCCGTCCGATCACGCGGAACCCCGGCGGGAGCATTCCTTCGGAGAAAGTGGCGAGCAGCGCGTGGTCTTCTCCGCCGGCGATCGCACGCTCCGGATCCGTGCCCAGCGCGGCGCGGTCGAGAGCGATGGTGACCCCCGACGCCGCGGCCATCCGACGGGCGTCGAGAGCGAGTCCGTCGGAAATGTCCATCATCGCGGTCGCACCGACCGTCGCCGCCACGGCGCCGAGACCGATCGGGGGCGACGGGCGCAGTTGCGCGGCCAGCGCAGCGGACTCCCCCGCGGCCAGCTTCGCGACATCAACCGGCACGGGGGCATCGCCGTCACGGAAACGTCCGAACAGCACGGCGAGTCCGTGTGCCGCGTTGCCCAACTCACCGGCGACGGCGACGACGTCTCCGGGACGGGCGCCGCTGCGGGTGACCGGAGCGCGACCTTCGAGATCTCCGAGCGCTGTCACCGCGATGGTCAGCACATCGGACACTGTCAGGTCACCGCCCACCACCGCGCAGCCCGGCGCCAATGCGGCACATGCCTCGCGGAAGCCGTCAGCGAGACGCTCGACGAAGGAGAGACGCAGATCCCGGGGAACGGCCAGGGCGACGAGCAGAGCGGTCGGGCGTGCGCCCATCGCGGCGACGTCCGCAAGGTTCACGGCCGCGGCCTTCCACCCGAGGTCATAGCCGCTGGACCACGCGAGGCGGAAGTCCGGCCCGTGAACGAGTGTGTCGGTCGTCGCGACCACGCTGCCCGAGGGCGTCGCGATCACGGCCGCATCATCACCCGGCCCGATCAGGGTGTGCGCGCCCGGTGCGGTGCGGCTCAGGATCGCCTGCAGGATGCGTCCTTCGGAGACATCGCCCAGGCGCGGATCATCGGCTTCGGGTCGGGAGGGCATGCTGTCAAAGGTAGCCTGGAAGCATGCCTCGTTCCCGTCGCCTCGCTGCCCTCGCAGGCGCGGTGATCCTCTCCGCCGCCCTCGCCGGATGCTCCACGACCGTGCACCTCGAACCGGCCGATGATGCGAACGATCCGGCGTGCGCCTCGGTCTCGGTGCTGCTGCCGGACAGCGTCGCCGGGTTCGACCGGGTGTGGACGGATGCCCAGGCCACAGGCGCATGGGGAGAGCCCACCACCGTCGCCCTGCGCTGCGGTGTCGAGCCGCCGGCCCCTTCCGCACTCGTCTGCACCACGCTCGGCGGCGTCGACTGGCTGGTCCTCGAGCAGGAGGAGGAGCGGCAGCGCCTGGTCACTTACGGGCGCGAGCCCGCGGTCGAGGTCAACATCCGTCGGGGTGAGCAGATCGACTTCCAGTCCATCGTGGACTCGATCTCCACGAGCATCCAGTCCGGACTGGCGCCGGCGACGGCGAAGTGCACCGACCGCGTCGAATTCCCCGCGAGCTGACCGCAGGCGGGTGGGCCGGCGTCAGCGGCGCAGACCCGCCTCGACGAGCTCGGTGATCAGTTCGCCATAGCTCAGGCCGGACGCCACCCAGCACTTCGGGAACATCGAGATCGGGGTGAAGCCCGGCATCGTGTTGAGCTCGTTGACGACGAGGGTGCCCTCGGGGGTCAGGAACATGTCGACGCGGGCGAGCCCCCGGCCGTCGACGGCCTCGAACGCGCGGAGGCCGGCCTCCTGGATCGCGGCCGTCTCGGCGTCGGTCACCTCTGCCGGGCAGACGACATCGACACCGTCACCGCCGAGGTACTTGCCCTCGAAGTCGTAGAACCCACGCGAGGTGAGGATGACCTCCCCGGGAAGGGAGGCGCGCACCCCTTCCGCCGTCTCGAGAACGGCGACCTCGATCTCCCGGCCGCTCACCCCGGTCTCGATGAGCACCTTGTCGTCTTCGGCGAACGCCACGGCCAGTGCGGCATCGAGTTCGTCGGCCACCTCGACCTTGGAGACGCCGACGCTCGAGCCCGCACGAGCAGGCTTCACGAACAGCGGCAGACCGAGGGCGGCCGCGCGGGTGCGGATGTCTGCCGCATCCCGCTCCCAGTCCGTGCGACGCACGGTCACCCAGGGCGCCACCGAGATGCCGGCCGCCTCGAGGGCGATCTTCATGAAGTGCTTGTCCATGCACAGCGCGGAGTCGAGGACCCCGCCACCGGCGTAAGGCACCTCGAGCGTGTCGAAGAACCCCTGGATGGTGCCGTCCTCGCCATGCTGCCCGTGCAGGATCGGGAGCACGACGTCGACGGCGCCGAGACCGACGATCGATCCGTCGACCTGGACGACGCGCAGCGTGCGGTCGCCACCCGGCTCGGGCCACAGCACGCGCGTGCCGTTGTCGACGACCTCGGGAAGGTGTGCGGCATCCAGCGGGAACTTCGCGGGATCATCGTCTTCCAGGACGAAGGCCCCCTCGCGGGTGATCCCCACCGGGATCACGGAGTAGCGGTCGCGATCAATCGCGCCCAGCACGCCCCCCGCCGTTGCGGAACTGATCGAATGCTCGCTGGAGCGCCCGCCGAAGAGCACCACCACCGTCTGCTTGTCCATGGTTGGTCCTCTCACCCTGCGGGGTGTCGTCGTCCGTCGTCAGGTGGGGTGCGATGTCTCTCGGATCCATCTTGCCGTCGAGCACCATCTTCACCTGCTCGACGATGGGCATGTCTACCTCGGCCTCGCGAGCGAGCTGCAGGATCGGGGCGACCGATGCCAGTCCCTCCGCCGTCTGCTGCATCTGCTTCACGACGTCCTGGAAGCTGTATCCCTGGCCGAGCAGGCGCCCGGCCGTGTTGTTGCGGCTCAGCGGCGACTGGCAGGTGGCGATCAGGTCGCCGAGGCCGGCGAGGCCCTGGAGCGTCTCCGGATGCGCGCCGTTGGCCACGGCGAAGTCCGTCATCTCGACAAGACCCCGCGTGATGATCGACGCCTTGGTGTTCTCGCCGTAACCGACGCCGTCGACGATGCCGATGGCGACCGCGATCAGGTTCTTGAGCACTCCCCCGAACTCGGTGCCGATCACGTCGGTGTTCACGAACGTGCGGAAGTAGCTGTTCCGCGCGGCACGCGCGACGATCTCCGCGGTCTCCTGGCTGCGCGAAGAGATCACGGCAGCGGTCGGTTGTTCGCGGGCGATCTCGAGCGCGAGGTTCGGACCGGACGCGACAGCGATGCGGTCGGGGTCGCAACGGAGCTCCTGCTGGATCACCTGGCTCATGCGCAAGCCGGTACCGCGCTCGACGCCCTTCATCAGACTGATGATCTTCGCGTCGCTGTCGGCAAGTAGTGGGCGCACTGCCTTCAGGTTCTCGCGGAGCGATTGGCTCGGGACCGACAGGTAGACCTGTTCGACACCCTCGAGTGAGGTCGCGAGCTCATGAGTGGCCGCCATCGTGCGCGGGAGGTTGATGCCCGGCAGGTACCGGGAGTTGCGCTTGGCCTCGTTGATCTCCTGGGCGAGCTCGGCTCTCCGGGCCCACATCGTCACCTGGGCGCCGCCGTCTGCGAGGATCTTGCCGAAGGTCGTCCCCCAGCTGCCGGCGCCGATGACGGTGGCGCGCGGACCGACGGGCGCTGTTCTCTTAGGAGTCAAGGCGTCCGGTCTCCTTCTGCCCATGGCTTGCGGGATTCCAGCGTTCGGGGGGTGCCTTCTCTCCGCGCAGCTCTTCGAGCAAGGCCGTGATCGCGTTCATCAGGCGGTTCGTCGCCTCGTTCAGCGCTGCAGGCTCTCCGGCGCGCCCGCGCAGATCGGAGACGTCGACCGGATCGCCGACGAGCACCCGGACGGGCTTGCGCAGCGGCCAGAGGCTGAGGCCCTTCTGGTAGCGCCCCATGATCTCCTGGGTGCCCCACTGCGCCATCGGGATCAGCGGGATGCCGTCGGCGAGGGCCAGACGCACCGCACCCGACTTGCCGCGCATCGGCCAGAGGTCGGGATCACGCGTGAGGGTGCCCTCGGGATACACGATCACTCCGCGACCGTGCTCCACCAACTCTTCGGACTGCTTCATCGTCTGCCGCGCAGAAGCCGCAGACGATGTGCGGGCCACGGGGATCATGCCCGTACGGCGCAGGAACCAGCCGAGAACAGGGACCTTGAAGAGACTCTCCTTGGCCATGAACCGCGGCGCACGGCCGATCCGCCACACGGCGACCGCCACGATGAGCGGATCGAACTCCGAGTAGTGGTTCGGCGCGAGGATGAACGCCCCCTCCTGCGGGAGCTTCTCGCCGCCGGACACGCGGATCTTCGCGATCAGCGCGACGGGCGGGATCACCAGTGCGGCGAGCGGCCAGAAGACGCTCGGCCTGGTCGTCTCCGCCGACCGCCGTGCCATCCGGCTCACCGGATGACGTCGAAGTCGGCGCCGAGCGCGTCGAGCTTGGCGAGGAACTTCTCGTAGCCGCGGCTGAGGATGTCGACACCCGACACCTGCGACTCGCCCGTGGCGGTCAGCGCCGCGATGATGTGGCTGTAACCGCCGCGAAGGTCCGGAACCACGATGTCCGCACCGTGCAGCGGCGTCGGGCCCGTGATGACGGCGGCCTGCTCGAGGTCGCGGCGGGGAACGCGGCGGGGTCCGTCCTGCAGACCGCGCGGGTGCACGACGATGTCGGCGCCCATCTTGACCAGCGCGTCGGTGAAGCCCATCCGGTTCTCGTACACGGTCTCGTGCACGACGCTTCGGCCGTGCGCCTGCGTCAGCGCGACCACGAGAGGCTGCTGCCAGTCGGTCATGAAGCCGGGGTGCACGTCGGTCTCGATGACGACGGGCTTGATATCGCCGTCACGACGGAAGAGGATGCCGTCTTCCTGGATGTCGAACCAGCCGCCCGCCTTGCGGAAGATGTTGAGGAACGTCAGCATCTCCTGCTGCTTGGCACCGCCGACGAAGATCTCGCCGTTGGTGGCCAGAGCCGCGGATGCCCATGAGGCCGCCTCGTTGCGGTCGAAGATCGACCGGTGGTCGTAGCCGCGGAGCTTCTCGACGCCCTCGATGACGATGACGCGGTTGGGCTCGTAGGAGATGATCGCGCCCATCTTCTGGAGGACCGCGATCAGGTCCATGATCTCCGGCTCGATGGCGGCGTTGCGGAGCTCCGTGACGCCCTCGGCGCGGACAGCGGTGAGGAGCACCTGCTCGGTCGCGCCGACACTCGGGTACGGCAGGTGGATGTTCGCCCCGTGCAGGCGGTTCCCACCCGTCGAGAGACGGATGCCGCTGGGGAGCTTCTCGACGATGGCGCCGAACTTGCGGAGCGCGTCCAGGTGGAAGTCGATGGGGCGGTCGCCGATACGGCATCCGCCGAGGTCGGGGATGAACGCCTGACCGAGACGGTGCAGGAGCGGCCCGCAGAAGAGGATCGGAATGCGGGAGGCGCCGGCGTGGGCGTCGATCTCCTCGAAGTGGGCGGACTCCACGTCGCTCGGGTCGAAGATGAGCGAGCCGGGCTCATCGCCCTCGCTGACGCGCACACCGTGGACCTCGAGCAGTGAGCGCACGACGGCGACATCGCTGATCGCCGGCACATCGCGCAGGGTGCTCACGGTCTCGCCGAGGAGCGAGGCGACCATGGCCTTGGTCGCCAGGTTCTTCGCCCCCTTGACGTCGACGCGACCGCGAAGCGGGCGTCCGCCTCGAATGGTGAGGACGTCTCCGGTGAGTGCAGGGACTCCGTCCGGGAGAGCGTCGCGCACAGGTGTCGTCATTCGGAGCCTCACTTCATTTACGGATTTCGGGGGCGGGTTGCCCCTGGGCTCCCCCGCCCCCACCGTCTACTGAACGGGAAGGGTTCGGGGCCGCCACGACTCGCGACGGGCCTCGAACTGCGCGATCTTGTCTTCGTTGCGCAGCGTGAGCCCGATGTCATCGAGCCCTTCGAGGAGCCGCCATCTAGTGTAATCGTCGATCCCGATCTCGGCCTGGACGTCACCGATCGACGCGCTGCGCGCCTCGAGGTCGACCGTCATCTGTGCCCCGGGATTCCGGTCGATCTCCGCCCAGATCCGCTCGAGATCCTCTTCCGAGATCGTCGCGGCGAGAAGGCCCTGCTTGCCCGAGTTGCCCCGGAAGATGTCGGCGAAGCGCGGGCTGAGGACCACGGTGAATCCGAAGTCGCGCAACGCCCACACGGCGTGCTCACGGCTGGATCCGGTGCCGAAGTCCGAACCGGCGACGAGGATCGACGCGCCCTGGAATTCCGGCTGGTTGAGCACGAACTCGGGGTCCTGCCGCCAGCCGTGGAATAGCGCGTCTTCGAAACCCGTCTTCGTGACACGCTTCAGGAAGACGGCGGGGATGATCTGGTCGGTGTCGACGTTCGAGCGCTTCAGCGGTGCCGCGATGCCCGTGTGCGTGATGAACTTCTCCATGGGTCAGATCCCTTCCGTCAGGTCGCTGGGGCTGGACAGCGTGCCGCGGATCGCGGTCGCGGCGGCGACGAGCGGCGACACGAGGTGCGTGCGCCCTCCCTTGCCCTGTCGTCCTTCGAAGTTCCGGTTCGACGTGGACGCACAGCGCTCCCCCGGTGCGAGCTGGTCGGGGTTCATGCCCAGACACATCGAGCATCCGGCGAAGCGCCATTCCGCCCCGAAGTCCTTGATGACCTTGTCGAGGCCCTCGGCCTCGGCCTCCAGGCGCACGCGCGCCGACCCGGGGACGACCATGACGCGCACGCCGTCGGCCTTCTTCTTGCCCTGGATGATCGATGCGAAGGCGCGCAGGTCCTCGATGCGGCTGTTGGTGCAGGAGCCCATGAACACGGCGTCGACCGGCACCTCTTTGAGAGGCGTCCCCGGCGTGAGGTCCATGTACTCCAGCGCGCGTTCTGCGGCAGCCCGCTCGTTGGGATCGACGATCTCGGCGGGGTTCGGCACCGAGGACGACAGCGAGCTGCCCTGACCGGGGTTGGTGCCCCAGGTCACGAACGGCTCGAGCTCGTCGGCGTCGATGAAGACCTCGGCGTCGAAGGTCGCACCCTCGTCGGTCGGCAGGGTGCGCCAATAGGCCACGGCCTCTTCCCAGTCCTGGCCCTTGGGCGCGTGCGGACGGCCCTCGAGGTAGGCGAAGGTGGTCTCGTCGGGGGCCACCATCCCGGCCCGCGCTCCGGCTTCGATCGACATGTTGCAGATCGTCATGCGCCCCTCCATGGAGAGGGCGCGGATGGCGCTGCCGCGATACTCGAGCACGTAGCCCTGTCCGCCTCCGGTGCCGATCTTCGCGATCACGGCGAGGATGATGTCCTTCGCGGTGACGCCGTCGCGCAGAGTCCCCTCGACGTTGATCGCCATGGTCTTGAACGGCTTCAGCGGCAGTGTCTGCGTGGCCATGACGTGCTCGACTTCGCTGGTGCCGATGCCGAACGCCATCGCTCCGAATGCCCCGTGCGTCGAGGTGTGCGAGTCGCCGCAGACCACCGTGATGCCGGGCATCGTGAGCCCGAGCTGGGGCCCGACGACGTGCACGATGCCCTGTTCCGCGTCGCCGAGCGAGTGCAGACGCACCCCGAACTCCGCGGCGTTGCGGCGCAGGGTCTCGATCTGCGTGCGGCTGGTCAGATCGGCGATCGGCTTGTGGATCTCCAGCGTCGGGGTGTTGTGGTCCTCGGTCGCGATCGTCAGGTCGAGGCGGCGCAGCGGCCGCCCCTCGCTGCGGAGGCCGTCAAACGCCTGCGGACTGGTGACCTCGTGCACGAGGTGGAGGTCGATGTAGATGAGGTCCGGCTCGCCGTTCTCGCCCTTGACGACCAGGTGGTCGTCCCAGACCTTTTCGGCGAGGGTCCGGCGGCGTGCGGAATCGGCACCGTTTGCGGGGGTGGTCATTGCGTGTCTCCTGTGGCTGGCGGTTCGGCCCACGATGGACTCCGCGACGAGGAGGGGCTCAGATCGAGGTCTCGTCGCGGCCGCTAAGAAGAAGGAGCACGGTCCGCATGACGTCAGATTACCACCGCTCGGACACGCTCCGACCCGTCATGACACTCTGTTGAGCACCCGAACGACCGAGAGGCACCGCATGACCGTCGACACCGCCCGCTTCGCCACCCGTGCGGTCCACGCGGCGAGAACCCGTGAGACGGCGTCCTCGCGCGCGACGCCCATCTATCTGACGGCGGGGTTCGAGTTCGACGACTTCGACCACGCGGCCGACCACTTCAGCACCGGGGCCGGCTTCGGATACACGCGTACGGGCAACCCCACGGTGCGAGCCGTGGAGCGTCAGCTCGCAGCCCTGGAGTCCGGCGCGGACGCGGTGCTGGTCGCGAGCGGACAGGCGGCGGTCGTGACCGCCCTGCTCACCGTCGTGGGGGCCGGCGACCACATCGTCTCCTCCACCCACATCTATGAGGGCACCCGAGGGCTCTTCCTCGACAACCTGGCGCGCCTCGACATCGAGACGACTTTCATCGAAGACATCGCCGATCCGGATGCCTGGCGGGCGGCGATCCGCCCGAACACCCGCGCGGTGTTCGCCGAGTCCGTGGCGAACGCGCGCAACGACGTGCTCGACATCCGTGCCATCAGCGACATCGCCGACGAGTTCGCGATCCCGCTGATCGTGGACAACACCCTGGCGACCCCGGCCCTGCTGCGTCCGATCGAGCACGGCGCGGCGATCGTCGTCCACTCCGCGTCGAAATTCCTCGCCGGACACGGATCCGTTCTCGGCGGCGTGATCGTCGACGACGGCCGCTTCGACGCCGAGCACGCGGGCCACAATGCGCCGCACCTCGTGCTGCCGGGGCGGGGCGACGCTCCCAGCGTCTTCGCTCGCCACGGCGGTCGCGCACGCATCGCCTACGCCCGGGAGTCGGTGGCGCCGCGATTCGGCGCGTCCCCGTCTCCGCTCAACGCCTTCCTGATCGGCCAGGGCGTGGAGACACTCAGCCTCCGCGTCGAGCGGCAGTCCCGCAACGCGCTCCAGATCGCGCAGTGGTTGGAACATCACGACGCGGTCGAGAGCGTGGACTACGTCGGGCTCCCCTCGCATCCCGACCATGAGCTCGGCTCCCGCTACCTCGAGGGCGGATCGGGGTCGATCTTCACCTTCACCCTGCACGGCGGATTGCCCGCCGCACGACGGTTCGTCGAGGGCGTGCAGGTCTTCACGCACATGACCCACATCGGAGATGTCCGCTCCCTGGTGCTGCATCCGGCCACGACGAGTCACGCGCAGCGCACGGACGAAGAGCGCGAGACCCTGGGCGTGCACCCCGGCACGCTGCGGGTATCGATCGGCATCGAAGACGTCGAGGATCTCGTCACCGACCTCTCGCAGGTGCTGAACGCCGTGCGGGAGACGGTCGCGTGAGCCGACCCCAGCATTTCGGCTGGTTCCTCGCGCGCGGTTTCGGACCGCAGGGCTGGGGCTACCCCTCGCTCGACTGGGACTACGACTGGACGCGCCCTGAGGTGTACCAGGACGCTGCTCGCACCCTGGAGCAGGCGGGCTTCGATCTGGTCATCATCGAGGACGCGCCGTCGTTGGGGTCGCCGTCGACGATCGATCTGCGGGTCCGTCACGCCTTCGGCGGCCCCAAGCACGATCCGCTCCTGCTCGCTCCGTATCTCTTCCAGGCGACGAAGCACCTGGGCGTCGTGCCGACGGTGAACCCGGCGGCGTATCTCCCGTACACCGCGGCGCGCCAGTTCGCGACGCTGCAGCATCTGAGCGGGCATCGGCTGGGTCTCAACGTGGTCACCGACACCGGGAGCGCACGACACTTCTCGGACGCGCCGCAGCTCGGTCACGACGAGGCGTATGACCGCGCGGAGGACTGGCTCGCCGGAATCCGCGCGCTGTGGCACAGCTGGGACGACGGCGCGCTCGTCGCCGACCGGGAGACCGGCGTCTACGCCGACGGTACGAAGCTGCAGCCCGTCCGGCACCGGGGCTCGCACTTCGCATTCGACGGCCCCCTCAACGCGCTCCCGTTCACGGACGGGGATCCCGCGATCGTCTCCCCCGGCGGCTCCGGCCGCGGACTCGGGTTCGCCGGCGCGAACTCCGATGTGCAGCTCGCGCTGGCTCCGCTGAACGAGAAGTCCGTGCGCGACTACCGTGCCCGGGTGCACGAGGCGGCGATCGCGAAGGGGCGGCAGCCCGAGGACATCAAGATCCTGTTCGCCATCCAGCCCGTGATCACGTCGTCGAGCGAGGAGGCGGACCGCATCGTCGCCGCATCCGCCCATCCCGACGACGCCGCGCTGGTGCAGATCGCCCGCAAGCAGTCCAGCGACCTCGAGACCGACCTCACGTCGCTCGACCTCGACAAGGCGCTCGATCTCTCGCTCTTCGGGGCCCACGTCTCGCGCGGGAGCATCCAGCGCCTGATCGGAGACCGCGGCGAGGATGCCCCGCTGCGCGCCCATCTGACGGCGCTCGCCCGCACAGGCCGGATCACGGACCGCTCCGGCTTCGTCGGAACGGCCGAGGAGTTCGCCGACCTGATCGAAGAGCTCGGCGAGTGGGGCAACGACGGCGTGCTGCTCTGGGGCGACTTCCATCCGGTCACCCTGCATCGCACGCTCGACGAACTCGTGCCCGTCCTGCGCCGCCGCGGCATTCTCCGCCGGGAGTACGTGGACGGCGGTCTGCAGGCGAACCTGCGCGCGTTCTGAGGCGCGCAGGTTCGCTGCGGGACTACTCGCTGAGCGCTGCCTTCTTCTCCGCGCGCTTGTCGTGCGAGGAGGCGATGAGGCTCGCGATCGTGGCGATGGTCATCGAGGCCAGGATCACGCCGAGCGAGACCATGTTGCTGATGTCAGGCACCCACTCGACGTGCTGACCGCCGTTGATGAACGGCAGCTCGTTGACGTGCAGCGCGTGCAGGATCAGCTTGATGCCGATGAAGCCGAGGATCACCGCGATGCCGTAGTGCAGGTAGCGGAGGCGATCGAGCAGGTCACCCAGCAGGAAGTAGAGCTGACGCAGCCCCATGAGCGCGAAGATGTTGGCCGCGAAGACGAGGAATCCGTTCGTGGTGATCTCGAAGATCGCGGGGATCGAGTCGATCGCGAAGATGAGGTCGGTGACGCCGATCGTGATGAAGACGATCACCATGGGCGTCCACATGCGCTTGCCGTTCACCGTGGTGCGGATCTTCGATCCGTCGTACTCCTCGCTGATGTCGACGCGACGACGGAGCAGGCGCACGATGAAGTTCTCGCGCTTGACCTCACCCTCATGATCACCGTCGGGCATCGCCTGACGGATCGCCGTCCAGATGAGGAATGCGCCGAAGATGTAGAAGATCGGCGAGAAGTTCTCGACGATCGCGACGCCGGCGAGGATGAAGAGGCCGCGCAGGATCAGCGCGATGATGATGCCGACCATGAGGACCTGCTGCTGCAGGCGCCGCGGCACCGCGAACTGGGCCATGATCAGGACGAAGACGAACAGGTTGTCGATCGACAGGCTGTATTCCAGTGCCCAGCCGGTGATGAAGTCGCCGGCGTTCTGCCAGCCGCCGACGTTGCCCAGGAGCACGGCGAACAGCAGTGCGAGACCCACGTAGAAGACCACCCACAGGGTGGACTCCTTCGTCGAGGGGATGTGCGGCCGCAGCCGGATGAGGAGCAGGTCGGCGATCAGGATGATCGTGAGGACGACCATCGAGGTGATCTCGAACCAGACGGGGATTTCCAAGGGGCGCACAGGCCTTTCGCGGAGGGGTCGGGAATCAGTCGAAAGTCTCTCCCCCGCACAGATGTGCGTCGCGCGCCCGGAGCAGCGATGACGGTGCTCGTGATGACGTTACGCGCGGATCCGGGATACTCCCTCTCGCCCGGGCAATGCTACCGGAGCCGCGGCACCGCGGGGAACAGCGATCGAGACGAATACGGCGACCGGATCTGAGACGATGAGGCAGCGATCGACACCTCCCTGGTGAGAGACACCGAACGGAATCAGGATGCCCGTGCAGACGAGTGATCAGAAATGGGCGGCGCAGGCCGCGGCCGGCGACGAGAGCGCCTTCCGCGAGCTGTACCGCGCACACGTGCGGCCGGTCTACTGGATCGCCCAGGGCATCCTGGCGTCGCCCGCCGACGCGGAGGACGTCACCCAGGAGACGTTCGTCGTCGCCTGGCGCAAGCTCCCCGCTCTCGAGCTCCAGGGCGAGTCGATCCTGCCCTGGCTGGCCACGATCTGCCGCTTCCAGGCCGCGAACCGGTTGCGCCAGCGCCGCCGCGATCAGGCGCACACCGCCGAGGCCGTCGACGAGACCCTGTTGCCCGACACGATCAGCGTCGAGGAACAGGTCATCACGGCCGAGCTCGCCGCCCGGATCGCCGTCGAGGTGGGGACCCTGAACGATCTCGACCGCGAGATCTTCCGTCTGTGCGCGTCCGAGGGCTACGCGTATCAGGCCGCGGCCGAGGAATTGGGCATCACGCACGCGGTCGTCCGCAATCGTCTCTCCCGAGTGCGCACCCGGTTGCGCGGCGCCGTGAAGGAAGTGAGAGACGCATGAACGACCAGAATCCCCGCAGCGAGCTGCCGGTGCTGTCGGACGACACCATCGCCCGCATCGAGACCGCCGTGTTCACCGAGATCGCCGCAGAACGCTCCCCCGCGCATCCGCAGGCCGAGCGCGCCAGGAAGCGCCGCCGCCGCTGGCTCACCGGCGGCGGCATCGCCGCGGCCTTCGTCGTCGGCGTCCTCGTGACGCCCCCGATCCTCGGCGCGGTCGGTGGCGCCGCAACATCGACGGCCGAGGGGCTGAGCATGCCGGGCGGCGTCTCGATGGATTCCTCGTCGTCATCGCCGGAGCAGATGTCCGACTCCGCACCCGAATCGCTCCCCGGGAGCATCTCCGACTCCACCATCGCCGGCGCCGACAGCAGCGAGGGCGATCGGGAGATCATCGCGACCGCCCAGGCGACCGTCCAGGTGAAGAGCATCGCGGACGCCGCTTCGGCGATTGCGAACCTCGCCGAGGAGCACGACGGCTACGTGGAGAGCACCGAGATCGGGAAGTCCGTCGCCATCGACGGCACGTCCGAACCGGCTCCCGCCGACTCGGCGTACGGCTGGATCAGCATCCGCGTGCCCTCCGCAGATCTGCCGGAGGTGATCGCCGCGCTCGGAGAGACCGGTGACGTCCTCTCGTCGTCGACGTCGAAGCAGGACGTGACCTCGGTGTCGATCGATCTTCAGGCGCGCGTCGACTCGACGCGCGCGTCCGTCGACCGTCTCACCGAGCTGATGGCGCAGTCGGGCAGCGTCTCCGAGCTGATCGAGGCCGAGGTCGCGCTGACCGACCGACAGGCGCAGCTCGAGTCGTATGAGCAGCAGCTCGAGTCCCTGCAGGATCAGGTCGCGATGTCATCGCTTCAGGTGCAACTCACCAGAGCGACGACGGCCACCACCGCCGATCCCGCCGGGTTCGCCGATGGCCTGCTCGCCGGATGGAACGGCCTCGTCGTCTCGCTGAACGCCCTCGTCATCGCACTGGGCTTCGTCCTCCCCTGGGTCGCGGTCGTCGGTGTCGTCGTACTGATCGTGTGGCTGATCCGTCGAGCGCGCCGGAACCGTCGATCCGCACCCTCGTCGGTGGCGGAAGAAGCCGGTCCCGACCAGATCTGACTCCCGCCGCCCGAGCGGGCGCCGATCCGCCGGCGGTTAGAGTCGTTGCCATGAGCAGAGCCGCCATCGATCCCCGGTCACGCGCCGTGCCGGTCGGCCGCGACCTCACTCTCGACCTGGTCCGTGTCGCCTGCGTGCTGCTCGTCGTGTTCGTGCATGTCCTCTTCACCGGGGTCGGGCGGGAATCGGACGGGTCGCTCCTGATCGAGAAGACCGTCGAGACCCAGTCGTGGTTCACCGCCGCCTCCTGGATCGCGAACATCATGCCGCTGTTCTTCGTGGTCGGCGGATACGCCGCACGAGCTGGATGGCGATCAGCAG